>NZ_JAKSYF010000079.1:0-245344 GCF_022829745.1 Methylobacterium sp. E-016 | reverse complement strand
TGCAAGCCTTCGCCGCTTTTGACCCCGCACGGTTGCAGGCTGAGAATGAGTGGCGAAGCTTCATCGTCGCCGTTCGTGGTGACGTGCTGGTTGGAATGATGCAAGTTGGAGACGATCAGATCACCGACCTGCACGTCGATCCGGCCTATTGGAATGAAGGTGCCGGCTCGAAGCTACTTGTCGCGGCCGAGCGGCAGGTCGCGCGCTTTCATTCGGTCGTGCGTCTGGAGGTGCGTGGGTTCAACACCCGAGCACGTGGCTTCTACACCCGCCATGGTTGGAAAGAGGTGCGCACATATCCCGGCACGGAGTGTGGAAGCCCTGTCGAGAATGTGGAGATGCAGAAGCGCATCAAATCGTAGGATTTGCAGAAGACGATGCCGCCACCTTTTAAGGTAGAGCTGACCGATCACGACCCCCGATGGTCGGCGGCAGCTCAAACGGAAGCTTCGGTTCTCCGCGCTGCGCTTGGCCCGAACCTGCTGGCCGTCCACCACGTGGGATCAACAGCCATTCCAGGCCTGCGAGCAAAGCCGATCCTCGATCTTCTGCCTGTGGTCCGAAATTTTGATGAGGTGGACCTTAAAAAAACAGATCTCGAACGGGTCGGCTACGAATGGTGGGGTGAGTTCGGGCTTCCTGGACGGCGTTATGCTACGAAGAATGAGCCAAGCACCGGGCGGCGTCTTGTGCAACTACACTGCTACGGTGTCGGCGCGCCGGATATCGACCGCCATCTCGCCTTCCGCGACTACCTTCGCCGAAATCCGCAGGTTGTCACCTCCTACGAGGATGAGAAGGCTCGCTGCCTAGCGCTTCATCCTGACAACTCTCACGAGTATGGCGCATGCAAGAGTGTGTGGATCGATGCCATTGAAGCCGCTGCCGTGGCTGAATGGCGAAGTACCTGAGCGATTGAAGTCTGCTTTGTAGCAGTCCAAACGGCGTTCCAGGCGACCGCGTTGGGTCGGTAGCCGTATGGCGGTTTGGTGTGGTTTCCTGCCTGTCGGCTTCTGGTCGAAAGGTCGTCAAAGCAGACGAAGTGCTAGGGCACCTTCAGCGACAGTTCCTCCGAGGGCGATACAAGCCCAGCCCCAATCGCGATCCAGACGAGATGGGCGTCGGTGCGTGCCCCAAGAGTGGCGCGGATTACCGAGAGGTTGTTGTGCACCGTTTTGAGGCTCAGACACAGCGCCTCAGCGACGGCCTGCGCGGTCATCCCCCCGACGGTCAGGCTCAAGATTTCGAGCTCCCGCGGGCTGAGGTCGTCAAGCGCTGTGCGCCCGCCGACCACCTCGTCCTGAGCGATCGCGCGCGCGATGTCGGCGCTCATCGCCCGCTCGCCGCGAAGCACGGTCGCCACCGCCGCCAGCAGCTCACGGGGTGGGCTCGCCTTACTGACATACCCGCTCGCCCCGGCGGCGAAGGCTTGGCGCGCGATCATCGCCCCGGTGCGCATGCTGAACACGACGATGCGAGCTGACCCATCCCATTGGCGGATGTGACGGATGGCCTCGATACCGCTTGGGCCCGGCAGCGACAGGTCGAGGATCACGAGATCGGGCGCGTGAGCCTTGTATTGGGAATAGGCCATTGCCGCGTTCTCGGCTTCAGCGACCACGACCAAGCCCGGCTGTCGCTCGATCAGGCGACGATAGCCCTCGCGCACGACTGGATGGTCATCGACGAGCAGGATGGTCGTGGCCATGAGGCGATCTCAGCCGGCCGTCGGCACGGATGCGCAGGCACGGATGCCGGTGCCGGTCCCGGTGAGCGAGAAACTTCCGCCGAGGGCGTCGAGCCGGGCCCGGATGCCGACGATCCCACGGCCCGTGTGGGACGCGGTTCGGGACACATCGCCCCCGCCGTCATCGTCGAGCGTCAGCGTTACCGTTCGTGGTCCGGCATCCGAACGGCCGAGCCGCAGGAAGATCCGGCTCGGCCGGCCATGGCGCAAGGCGTTCGTCAGCAGTTCCTGCGCGATTCGATAGAGGCTCACCGCCACGTTCTCGGGTATGTCGGTGAGATCACCCCTGACATCGAAGTGCAGGGCCGGCCCGGACCTGAATTGTCCTCGCCAATCTGCCACGAGGCCACGCAGAGCCTCCTCCAATCCAGATTCGGAGAGATCGGGCAGTTCGAGGCGGGCCAGGGCTCCACGCAGGCTCTCCCGCATGGTGGCGATGATGGCTTCGATACCCTGGGCGTCCTCGCGAAGATCGTCGCGCTCCGGGGGGGCAGCCAGTTCGATTGCTGTAGCACGTGCCCCCGCAGCGGCCAGGCACTGGCCGAAGGCATCGTGCAAGTCGCGCGCGAGCGCCTGCCGCTCTTCTTCCTGAACCGTGACGAGCCGCTGCATCAGGCCCGCGCGCTCGGCCTCAATGTGGGCAAGCCGGTCGGCGAGGGCGTTGCAGGCCCGGGCAATCCGGTCGAACTCGGTGGCGGCAAAGCTTGGCAGCGGCGGGCGGGTGCCGGCCATGTCGAGATTTTCCAGCCCGTGCACGATCCGCCCAACCGGTGCGACGAGGCGCGTCACGGCGAGCCAGTTGAGAAGGAGCGTCGCCGCCGCCAAACCAAGGGCTAGTCCGCCTGCGAGGCGCGTGCGCTGCCAGAGACGAGCCGCCGATGCCATCGGATCGGGCCATGCCGTGACACTGCCGATGGTGCGTTCACGATACACGATCGCCCGGATCGTCGGCGCGGCAGCGGCCTCCCAGACGAGGGCTTCGCGGAACCACCCAGGGGCGGCATCGAGGCCGTCCCAATCACCGCAAAAGCGGCGAGGCAATTCCACGCCGAGATGAATGTCGGCGCAGATGCCCGGCAGGAGCGTGACGATGGCCGGAGCGGCCTGCGGTGCGTTGGCGGGCATTGCAGCTGGTCCGGCGCTTCCGAGGCCCGGCTGACGCGCGAGCTGCGCGGCGATCCGATCTGCCGACATTGCAGCCTCCCAGCGGAGGCTTGCGTGAGCGTCCCAGGCGGCCCCTGCGATCGCCCCCACTAGGCAGAGCACGGCCACAACAAGAAGGCGCAGACCGAGATGTGTGGGCAGGCTCATGGATCAAGCAGCCGGGCTCGAAGCGAGGCTGTGATTTGGCACTGGGACCGTTGGGGTGCGCAAGCCATGGCTCACTCGGACGGGAAGAATGCCCGGGCTTCAGCGGGAGGACTTCCCTGGTCTGATCCCGCCACGATCCGGAGGATGGTGCTGCCCCCCCTCCACGGAGCCGACCATGTCGCTTCACTTGTCTCGCCGTAACCTCCTGGCTGCGTCCGCCCTGCTCCCGCTCGGATTTCACCTCCCTGCAATGGCCGCGCCCGTGAATGGCCCGTACCGGATCGGCGCGTTCACGGTGACGCCGTTGCGCGACGGCCTCTTTCCGCTGGAGCCGAGCATGATCCCGGCCGCCGAAAGCCAGGCGGGACAAACCTTGCTGGAGGGGGCCGGTCTTCCTGCGAAGGGCCCGTCGCCGGAGCCGGTCAACGCGTTCCTAATCCGACGCGGGGAACGGCACTGGCTGCTCGATGCGGGCTGCGGCACCGTCCTCGGGCCGGGCTTCGACCGGGTGACCGCGGCACTGGCGGCGGAGGGCGTGCGGCCGGAGCAGATCGAGACCATCTGGCTCAGCCATCTGCACGCCGACCATGCCGGCGGTCTCTTGACGCCGGACCGCCTCGCGCGGTTCGCAAACGCGGAACTCGTGCTGCAGGAGCGTGAGGTGGCTTACTGGTCGGATGCGGCTGCCAGAGCCTCCGCTCCGGTTCCATTGAGCCCGATGTTCGAGACCGCACAGGCGGTGCTGGCGGCCTATCCTGACAGGATCCGGCATGTCTCCGGCGAGGCCGAGCTAGCACCGGGTATCCATGCGCTGCCGCTGCCCGGCCATACACCGGGACATATGGGCGTCTTGATCGCGGACGGCTCCAACCGCCTGCTGATCTGGGGCGATATCGTCCACTCGCGGATCCTACAGATGCCGCATCCGGATTGGACGGTGATCTGGGACACCGATCCAGCGGAGGCGATCATAACGCGACGGCGCATCCTCGACCGTGCGGCAGTCGACGGCTTGAGGGTGACGGGGATGCACCTCGCCACGAGCGGGCGGATCGAGCGCGCTGATACGGGGTACACGCTGATCTAGGTGCACCAAAACGCCAGGACCGCGGGCGTTCGTTTCCAAGGGTTGTCCAATGAACAATCAGAGACCGCATCGGGTCGGCAGCCGAACGACCGCTCCGGGTGGATCTCTGCTGGTCCGCTTTCGGAGAGCAACAAACGTGAGCAGGCATTGCCGCCGCGCCCGTTCACGACCCTTCTCGGACCCTGGGGAGGTCCGCTTCCAGGCTGTTAAGGTAGAGGCCAACATCCGGGTTGGGTGGATTTCTGCCGGTCCGCTTCCGCTCAGTCATGCAGCGGAAGCAGACGTTTGCGAGTTGTGTCAGGCCGCGCGGACGGTCGCCAGAAAGCGGCCGACCTCGGCCGTCAGGTGCTCGGACTGGCGCGAGAGTTCCGACGCCGCCCCGAGCACTTGGCTCGCTGCCGCGCCCGTGTCCTCCGCCGCGCTCGCGACCCCGGCGATGTTGCCGGTCACCTCGCCGGTGCCAGCAGCCGCCTGGGCGACGTTGCGCGCGATCTCCTGCGTGGCGGCCCCCTGCTGCTCAACGGCCGCGGTGATCGAGGTGGCGGAGGCGCTGATGTCCCGGATCCGCTGCGTGATGCCGCCGATCGCCGCCACGGCCTGACCGGTCGAGGCCTGGATCAGCCCGATCTGGCCCGAGATCTCCCGGGTCGCCCGAGCCGTCTGGCCGGCCAGCTCTTTCACCTCGGACGCCACGACGGCGAAGCCCCTGCCGGCCTCACCGGCGCGCGCCGCCTCGATGGTGGCGTTGAGGGCCAGCAGATTGGTCTGGCCGGCGATGGTGGAGATCAGCCCGACCACGTCGCCGATCCGCTCGACGGCCCCGCTCAGTTCGAGCACCAGGGCACCCGTCTGATCGGCCTCGGCCACGGCCTGCCGCGCGATGGCCGCGGAGCCGTCCACCTGCCGGCCGATCTCCAGGACGGAGGAACCGAGTTCCTCGGCCGCCGCCGCGACCGTACCGACGTTGCTGGCCGCTTCCTCCGCGGCTGCGGCGACGGCCGTCGACTGCGCGGCAGTCTCGGCGGCGGTGCCACTCATCGCACCAGCCGTGGCCTGTAGTTCGGTCGCTGAGGACGACACCGTGCCGATAATGCCACCGATTGCCTGCTCAAAGCTGTCGGCCATCTGCCGCATGCCTGCCTTGCGCTGCTCCTCCGCGGCGAGGCGTGCCTGCGCGGTCTCCGCCTCCAGAGCCCGGGTGTGGATCAGGTTGTCCTTGAACACCTGCACGGCCGCCGCCATGGCACCGATTTCGTCGCGACGTTCCTTGGCCGGCACCTCTTGGGTCAGATCGCCCGCAGCGAGCCCAGTCATGAACGCCGTCATGGCCCGCACCGGTCGCACCACACTACGCCCTATAAGGGTAGCCAGAAAACCGATCATCACCGCAACGATGGCCGCGCCGCTGAGCAGACGCATCAGGGTCGGGCGCATCTGCGCCGCCGTGTCGTCCGCGTAGATGCCCGATCCGATGATCCATCCCCAAGGCGCGAAGCCTTTCACGTAGGAGATCTTCGCCACCGGCTGATCCAGGCCAGGCTTCGGCCATAGATAGGGGACGAAGCCCGCGCCCGACTGCTTCACCTGCTTGACCATATCAACGAAGAGGTGCTTGCCCGCCGGATCGACGATCCCGCCGATGTCTTTGCCGATCAGGTCCGCCTTGGGATGCAGCACCATGCGAGGCTGCATATCTTGGATCCAGAAATACTCGCTGCCCGCGTAGTGCAGGCCCCGAACGGCCGCCACGGCCGCCTGCTGGGCAGCATCGCGGCTCATGCGGCCGGCGCGCTCTTCGCCCTCAAAGTAAGCGAGCACCCCTTGCGCAGTCTCGACGAGATCACGCGTCTTCAACTCGCGCGCGTCCGTGACCGTCTGGGACATATCCCAGCCTGCGAGCCCGATCAGCACCGCCATGCCACCGAGTGCGGTCAGGGTGATCAGCTGTATGCGGGTGCCGACGTGGAAAGACATGAGATCCTCTTCTGAACTGCGCCAAGTTTGAGGACGGGCGTTCGTGCCAGCGGGCGTCCCGTTCAGCTCGCGGCCTAACGCGCGATATGGCTGCCGGTGGCTAATTGCTTGGTCTTAGCGGTTGTCTATTGCGTATAGCAGTTAATAATAACGTATGCAGCTTCAAGTTGTGATTATCTTCGTACAACCCATAGCCAGGGGGCTTGAATATTTTCCGAAGGATACTTCAAATTTTCGAGATTGCTATGATGCGATCGTTCATGGTCGGCCGGCATGATCGGGTTACACGTAAACAGGTCTAATCATGCGCAACCTGAAAACCCTTCTCGTTCTGGCCCTGGTCGCCGGCTTTGCCGCTCTGACCCCCGCTGCGGCGCTCGTCGGTCGGGGCGCTCTACCGATTGCGTCTAGCACTGGCGTAGGGGTCCAAAATCCTGACGGGTTCTTCGTTCGCTTTGGTATCGCGCCCTGAACTGAAGCTCGTCGGTAGAGAAGCTAATCCTGTTAGACGCGAACGGCACACACGGGCTGGAAGCGGAACATCTGCTTCCGGGGTGCGCCGACATCGCTCCCGACATCTGGGTTGGGTCGGTAGCCGAATGGCGGCTTGGGGTGGTTTTCTGACCGTCTGCTATCGAGCGACAGCTACATCGAAGCAGACGTCACCACTACGACCAGAGACCTTCAACGATGCTTCCTCGTCTGGTTCACGAAGGTGGCAAGAGCGTCGATGACACCAGGGGCGAGCGGGAGGTTCGCATCCTGATAAGTCGTAGCGTTCGCAGCTCTGTCATCCGACGTCACCGCTTTGAGGACATGATTGGTATCTGGCAGCAGGACGATCTCGGTATCTGGCCGAGCCTGATGTAACCGCTCCGCGTCTGTGCGACTGACCTGAATGTCGCGAAGGCCCTGAAGGATGAGCACCGGACCGTCATAGGCGGCGATGAGCTTGGTGGGATCGAGCGCGAACAGACTGATCAGGAAACCCTGCACCTCGGGTTGGAACAGCGGGCGCAACGCGGGATGGATGCCGTCGGCTGTGACCTTCTCCCCGCGCTCCAGCTGGGCGATGATAGAACCAGCCTGCTCGCGGATCGGCGCGTTGGCAGGGTTGGCGGCGAGCTGTTCGCGAAGGACGTCGCCGGCTTTGCGGCCGGGCGCGGACACGAGGAGAAGCCCGCAGATGTTCTTGGGCCGCTGGGCCGCGAGCATGGTCACCAAGCCACCTTCGCTGTGACCGAGCACCCAAACACAGGCGGCCCCCGTCTTCTCGCGGATGGTAGCAGCCCACAGACGGACGTCGGCGGCATAATCCTCCATGGTCACGGCATTGGCGTCCGGGACAGCTTGGGCACTCCCGAACATGCCGCGCTTGTCGATCCGCACGCTTCTGATCCCACGCGCTGCGAGCCCCTCTGCGATCAGCCGATAGGAGGAGGCTCGGACGCCGAGGGGATTGTTGCCGTCGCGGTCAGTTGGGCCCGAACCGGGGACGATTAGAACGACGGGTGCGGTCGGATCAGAGGGGCCGAGCAATGTTCCAGAGAGTGGCCCACCGGGACCAGCCGCTTCGATCACCCCAGGGCTGCTCATCGGCGCGGCTTCCAATTTCAAACCAGCGAGGAACGGTATTCCGATCAGGAGATAGAACCTCGTCCACATCCGCATTGCGATACCGTGGGGTCCGAGGTGTACATGCTAGAGGATGTATGCCGACCATCTCCTAAGCATTCGTTCGGGGAACCGTGGAATGACCGCTTTCGGGTAGCGCCAGCAATTGGCGGCGTGGCAGACATGGGTCGGGGACGGAACGTCCGCTTCCGGGCGAAGGGTCTGGGTCTGCTCCCCACCCCTTAGCAGACCATCAGGTTGCTATGCGAGGATGCGCACAAGCGCCCGATCTGCCGGGTGCGTCAACGTTCGGCCAGGTCAACGTGACACCTCTTTGCTTAGCCAAGCTCCCCCTCGAAATACACACCAGTGCGATCCGCCAATACCTTTTTGCGATCTTCATGCTTGCGGGAGGCGCGTGCGGCATGATCGTGGTCGCTGCCGCTATATCCCTGCTGATCTGGCATCCTTTGGAGAAGGTCACTTGGCTTCTAGCCGTAAGCGGTCTCCCCTGCGGCCTTTTTCTTACAGCATTCGGTTCCATCACCGCCTGGAATTGCCTAAAAGATGCCATGCGGCCAGCCCCCGTGCTGATCGTTCGTGAGAATGGAGTCGAAGATCGTTTTGCCGAGGCTGTGGTCCCATGGTCGGAAGTCGCGCAAGCGCGCATCGTCTACGTTCGCGGTTCCTTAAACCACGTTCGCCTCAACCTTCGGACGCCACTCAGCGCCCGACAGAACCGGTTCCGCTTTGGACAATGGCACAGCCGACCGATGGTGTTCTGTGTCCCTTTGGTCCTACTGGACCTCAAGCCTCACGAACTCGCTCAAGTCGTCGCCACTCTAGTCAAAACTCATGGCGCAGAGGTCTCAGCACAGGGAGGCCCAATGCTGCCTATCTCAAATGTGCATCTCGTAGAAGCGGGACGCCCGCTTCGGGGTGAAAGGACATAGTCTGCTATCCACCCTTCCCGAACGTTCCGTGCGGTACCAGACGTTAGATCTTTAATTGGTATTCAACCCGCCTCGCGAACCTGCTCCGCGGCCCGATCGATAGCGTCCACGACCTCGCGCGGGGCGAGATGCTGGATCATGTGGCCCATGCCCGGAACGACGACGAGTTCGCTGTTCGGCAGTTCACTGTGCAGTCGCTTGGACTGCCGATCGACGTCGGCGACTTGATCGTCGCCGCCAACGATGATCACCACAGGGAGGGTCAGGTCGCGGTAGTGCTGCTTGATCTCGACGGTGACGGGCGTCATCAGCGCAGCGTCCTCCGCCGAGGCGCGCAGCTGCAACGGGCGCAGCATCATCGCCTTCGGGAACTCTCGGTCGAAGCGGTCCGTGACCGCAGCCGGCGCGAACATCGCCTTGATCAGGGCGGGCTGCATGAGCCGCCCAAGTACGGGCGATACCGTATGGCGCATCAGGTCGCCTATGCCGGGGATTGCAACCGGTGACGTGAGCAGCACGTCGGCACGCAGCGTCGGATAATAGTACCCGGAGGCCAACACGAGGCTGCGGACGAGTTGCGGTGCCTGGAGTGCCAAGGCGACCGCCACCAGCGCACCCCACGAGTGCCCGAGCACGACGGCCTGTGTGACGCCGAGCTGCTGGAGCGCTTTTTGGAACAGCGTGGCGTGGGCGCGTGGCGTCCAGAGGCCGCGTGGGCGATCGCTGTAGCCGTAGCCGGGTCGGTCGATGATGATGACCCGATACCGCTCGGCGAGGTCGTCGACGATGCCGCTGACCAAAAAGTCCTGGATCATCATGCCGTTGCCGTGGATCAGCACGAGAGCCGGTCCGCGTCCGCGCTCGACATAGTGCAGTCGCACGCCATCGACGGTGAGAAACGCACCGATCGGTGGGGTCTCGTGCTCGACGTCCCGCGTCTTGGCAGCCGTATAGAGCGCCGAGGCGGCGAGTGCGGCCGCGGACCCGACGAGCGTCGGTGCGAGCCAGCGGCCCGTGGTGGAATGGCGTGTCATGCGGGGATCCTGTTGGATTGCGGGACATGCTCAACGATCGGTTGGATCGCTCCGAAGTCATGCGGGGGGGACCCCGTCGGCACGGGGTCGTTGCGCGGCTCTACGGCAGTGCGCCGATCATGCCTTTTGCTTCGGTCATCGTGTCCTCGCACGCACGCTGATGGCCTTGGCGATCCTCTGCGACCGCCTGTTCGAGGAGGCGTCGGGCATCAGCCACGTGCGCCGAAGTGGAGATCATCGCGGCATCGCTGGGTTCGCCGGCCGGCGCGGCGGCGAGGGCCTTCGGCGAGTGGCTGCTGCGGAGGGCATGCCCGTCCTGATGTCCGGTGACATGGACGGCACCAGCACTGTCGAGGCGGCGTTCGATCGTGCCGATCTGCTCGGCGCAGGAACTGGCGTGAGCCGGAAGTTGGGTAAGGCCGAGTAGAACGGCCGAAGCCGCTAGGGAGAGTTCGAGGCGCATGGGGATATCCTGTGGGCTGCCGGGCAGCGGTCGGCATTGCAACAGGGGCCGCGCGCAACGCGAGCGTTGCCGGGCTCAGGCGTCCCCGTCTTGGGCGAAGAGCCCCTCGAATTGTTGCGATGCAATATGACAACGGCCGATCGGACCGAATGATCCCCTCTGGCCGAAGAAACCTTCGAGGCGGTGATCATGCCGTGGCCGAGGGCGCACGCCGCCGGAACCGGGGCGCGATGGATCACGCGCACAAGCGACCACTCCTCAGATTGACGGCATCGATACCTGCTATCGACAGGATCTGTTTGCTCCATGCTGCAGTGCAGCGCATTATCCTGTCATAGGCCGGGGCGGACCCCGGCGTTCAAGGGAAGATGATCATGACCATGCGCGCCTTTGTTCTCGCCGCGCTCGCCGTCGTTCCGGCTTTCGGTTCGGCCATGGCCGGCGAGCGGATCGACTTCACGCCGCCGCTCTATCGCGAGCAGGCGCGTCCGACCGCTTCCGTCCGGCCGGCGACCGAGATCACGACCACGCCGAGCCTGGTGCGGGCGTCGTCGGAGGCTCCGCGCCGCATCGTCGAAGCAACAGCCCGCTAAGATGTGATTGAACGGGATGTCTGAGCCGCATGTTTGAAGCGAAATCCTCTCTCGAAGATAGGCCATGCTTGCTCTGACGATCGCTTCTGTTCTCGCCCTGACCGCCGTCGCTGGCCTCGGCCTGGCGGAGGCCAAGGGCTGCATCAAGGGTGCTGTCGTCGGCGGCCTCGCCGGTCCCATGGTCGGGCATGGCATCGCCGGTGCGGCCGCTGGCTGTGCCGTCGGTCGTCACCAGGCCAACAAGGCGACGACCACGAACACGGTGCCGACTTCGACCGGTCCGGCGACCACGACAACGACCTCGCGCTCGTACTGACCGTTCGAAGGGTCTCATAGATAGGAAAAGGCCCCGGCGTATTGCCGGGGCTTTTTCTATTAGGTCGCCACCACAGACCTATGGTCAGGATATTTGGTTGTGTCGGATCGCTTCGCGGTCTGGGGCCGACGACCGGTCACAGAGGCTCTTCGGTCCTGAGCATCAGCGCGTTTCGAGCCGAACATCATCCTGTCGCATCCGGCCGCTCATCTGTGCGTAGCGGCCGATACATCGGGACGTCACAGATGGCACAGGGAAACGGCATGCGCAGCGCAGTCATCTCGGTGATCTCGGCCACGATAGCGATCGCACTGAGTGCACCGGGTCGCGCCGCCGAGGGGCCATCGGTGTGTCGGCTGGACCAATCGGGTGCACCCTATTCGCTCACGTTGACGACGAGCGCGGGCGAACTGGTGGTCGATGCGGAGCGCCGCGGTGATACGGTCCTGATCGCTGGGCGGTGGGCGTCGGGCCGCACGTATCATCTTGACCGTCGCAATGGGTTCGACGTCCGCTATCAGAGCGGCAGCCGATCAATCGAGACGGTCTTTCCCGAAGGCCTGATAGACATCTCGATCGCGGCGGCTAAGCCGGGTGAGTACCGCGCAACCAGCACACTTCTGTGGGATGGCAAGGTGACCGAGGTCCTGCGCCCGGTCACGAAGGCCACGTATCTCGGTGAGGAGCCTGTGCGCGTCGGCGCGTGTACGTTCCCGACCGTCCACATTGTCGAGGAGCCGATGGACGCCAAGCCGACCGATCCGGTCGTGACGACGCAGCGATGGTTCTCGCCCGGCCTGAACATGAACCTGCGCATGGTCTCGGATCGGCGTGAGACCGACGGCACGTCGAAGCGCGTGTCCACATCGGAGGCGGTGGCGATCGCCGAGCGGCCGGCGGGCAGCGACCAGGCGCAGTGATAGGTTACGCTTCGGTTCACATTCCGCTGGGCCATGTCGTGGCCGAGCCGCTCGCCAACGCGTTGACGACATCGGTCAGAACGTCCAGTCCGGCTGCGATATCGGCAGGGTCGACGATCCCAAATGGCCTCCAACCGCCCCCATCCCGACACCGGATCAGCACCGATCCGATCGGTGCCAGCACAGCCAGATTGATGTCGTCGGTCGTCGCGCCCTGGGCCATCCGCGCGATGGGGTGGTCAGACGCTTCTATGGCGCGTTCGAGCACACCCGGCCAAGGCGGTGCGGAAGCGATGAGCCAGGTGATCGCTACCACGACACGACAAACAGGCTTACGCGCAATCTCATCCAGGGTATGCTTAATCAACGCACAAAAGTAGTACTTTGACTATGGAAGCAGCCGTTCAAGCATCGATCGTGACGCTCCCTAGAGCGGTATTTATAATGACCTTCACTCCCTCACGGTAGGATCGTACGTCGTGTATCGGTTGTGGTGTTTCGCAATCTGCATCCAGCTCGGACTGGATGGAATCAGCAGCGCCTATGCCGGGCCAAACGGCGAGTATCTACCAGCTGGATCAGCGCAGATAGACTCTAGATTTGATTACCAAAGCGGGGAGGAGGGCGGGACATTTTATCTTTCGGTCAAAATGCCAGGGTCCTATGCAACGGCTCGTATTCGATGCAATCTACGGTTCGGTAAATACTCTGCGTTCAAAATGGATCGGCGCATATCAAACACAGGTATCACGCCATATGTCTTCGGAAAACTTCACGTGCCTATGAAGCACGTCTTGGGTAAAATGAAAATAAACCATTTTCTTTATTATGATGCCCATTGCAAAATGGGCCAAATCGTTGGGGCTACCCACCTGACAGCGAATATCGTGGGAGTACCACCGTCCGTGTTCGTGCAGAGCGTCGAACAAAATGAAAAAGGCAATATACAAAGTTTGACGCTTGGAACTGCGGGCCGCCCGTTGTTGAACCATCCCAACCCTCGCATTGGTGGGAGCGAAATTTCTGCTATAAATAAGGATCATTCATTTTACACATGTGCAATATATTCGGAGGGAGGCTTAGTCTCTATTGCTGAAGCACATAGGGAATACGAGGGCGACGTTCCAGGCAAGTTAAAGATCAAGTTTGATCGCGCGATTGTTCGGTTTGATGGAATGCAATGCCAACACGGCGGATTTGATATCAACTAGATGAGCGCCTCCACTCACGTTTCGCTCTCACATGTGCATAAGACGCGTGTATTGCAATAAAAATTATCAAAGGTGTTATCCGAGACAGCAGTGACGAGGTATGATTTTTCGCGACCTCAGGCTGATGTTCGGCGTCAACCTCGAACCGCTTGCCTGCCGCTGGAACTCGTCCCGGCCCGCCGGAAGAGCTGCGCGTTGACCGGTCGTTCTCTGGCCGCGTCACCGACCGGAAGACCCGGGACGAGGCGGTGGAGGTCCACGCGTCACGGCTTGGGGAGAAGATGCGCCGGGACGGGCTCGGCAACGTTCAGATCACCGTTTACTACCACACGAGAGAGCACGATTGCGGCGAGCCAATGTGCTCGGTCTCAACGGTCGTGAACGTGACGAAGGTCCTATATCGATCTCGATCTTAGACCGTTATGGCAAGCATTCTTCGAGGCGCATTGTGAGCAAGTGGATAAACGTGATCGATCCCACCGCTGCGCCACTCCCGGTGATTTTCGACACCCGCTGCATGCTGTGCAGCCGATGGGTCCGCTTTCTGTTGAGGCACGAGGCCGACCGACGGTTGCATTTCGTCGGGGCCTGGTCCCCGACCGGCTTGGAGATGGCCGCACGCTACGGGTTCGGTCGGCAGGACCTGCAGAAGACTTATCTCGTCATTATCGAGGGTGTCGCGCTGGACCGGTCCGACGCCGGCTTGGCTTTGCTCGGCCACATGAAGCCGCCGTGGCGCTGGTTAAGGCTGTTGCGAATCGTGCCCAGGCCGCTTCGAGATCATGTGTACGATGTCGTCGCCCGCAACCGGTATCGTTGGTTCGGGACCATCGGCACCTGTCTCGTGCCCGATCCCGCGTTGCGTGACCGCTTTACGCTCGAGTAATCCTGACCGGTTGCCAGGTCATTGGTAATCCGCCGGCGGGCCGAAGCGAGAATTTGGGGTCCGGACGGGGCGTATGGGGGACAGCGACGGGTTCCCAGCAGCCGAGGATCGTCGCCGCGACCACGCACGCTTCGACCAGGGCGAAATTCTGGCCAATACAAATCCGCGGCCCGGAGCCGAACGGCAGGTAAGCGTAGGGCGGCCAGGACGGCGCTTTCAGGAAGCGCTCGGGATCGAATCGATTGGGATCGGCGAACCAACGTGGATCACGGTGCAGGGTATACGGTACGATCTGTACGAGATCGCCTGGGGCGATGATGTTGTCGCCGAGCACGACCTCTTCCGTGGCCTGTCGCAGGAATAGCGAATAGGCTGGCGGCCAGAGCCGCAAGACCTCGGCAATGATTGCGCGCAGGATCGGGAGCTGCGGGAGATCGTCGACCCCAGCCGGCCGTCCGGCCAAAGCGGTCGAGACCTCATCGACTGCCCGTTTTCGCCAAGCCGGATGCTCGACAAGAGCGAGGAACAGCCAGCTGAGAAGCGCGCCGGATGTCTCGTGCCCGGCGATCAACAGGCTCATCGCATCGTCGCGAATGGATTTCAGTTGGCCGTTATGCTGTTGGACCAGCATCGCGAGCAGGTCGCCTTGATCCTCGCTCTGTCCATTGATCCGACCCTGCGCCAGACCGGTGACTACGTCGTCCATCAGTCCCATCGCCCAGCGCTTTCGCGCCTTCGCCGGCAGCGGGAGCCAGTCGGGAAGCACAATCGGCGCGGTCGTCTCACGGAAAGCGGTTTCGGACAGGATCTGTATCGCCCGTTCGACCGCATCGCCGTTCGACAAGGGCTCTGCGCCGAACAACGTGCCTGTGGCAATATCGAGGGTCAGGCGCGCCATGACCGCATCGGTGTCGAGCGTGAGCGAGCCGGCGGTGATTGCCGCATCGAACCGTGCGCACAGTCGGGCCGCATGATCGGCCCCCGTACGGGCGTACTCTTTGACGCGCCGGGTCTGAAACGCGGGCTGGACTTTACGGCGTCGATCGCGCCATCGGGCCCCCTCTTCGACGATCAGGCTATCGCCATTCCACTGCGCGATCACGCGCGTGAGTTTGCGAAAACGGATGAAGGCTGGGGCTCGACCGACCAGCACCGTTTCGATGTCGCGGGGATGAAACAGCAGCCACGACCGGTAAGGACCGAGGCGCAGACGAACCGTGTCGCCATAGCTCTGGCGCATATCGGCATAGAAGCGCAGTTGATCGCGTCGAATTCGCCAGAGATGGCGGATTCCGAGCAAGGGCGAGCGCGGATGGCGGACGTTAGACACCGGCCGTTTCCCGCCGCGCCACGCTCGAACGCTGCAGCGTCTGCAGCGGCAATGTCACGAGCAGGATCGCGGCTCCGGCAAGCGCCCAGCCGAAGTGGACATGACTCAGCGCCTTGGCGCGGGCGGCAAGGCCTGTAAAGGCCTGGGTTTCGTTCGGCTCCCGATAGGCAAGTCCCGCATGTGGCACGGCCAGCACCGTGAGAGAGATCGCCCGTTGGCCGGTGATCCAGGCGATGAAACGCGCCTGTTGCGGGCAAGCTGGATCGTGGATCAGGGTCGCCGAGTCTGCGAACCACGGCCGCCAGCGCGGACGCCATTCCGGGACATGCGTGCGATACTCGGGCCAGCCTTCGGGGAAGCGCCGCAACAGGTCGTTCCGGTGGTGCCATCTCACCATGCCGACGACGAACACCCACGCCATGACCGCAGCTGAGGCCACCCATGGATTGCCGAGGACGGCACCCATGACGATCCAGGTCGCGGCAGTACAGGCCTGCATAGGATTGATGAGGTACCCGAAGATCCCGGATCCGACGAGACGTTTGGTCGGGTCCAATGGGATAGCGGTGCCCTCGCCATGAACCGCGAACATTTGCACGGCGGACAGTCCCGTGACGATCAGCGGTAAGGCAACCAAGGTGCCGAGGATCAGCCGCCATGGCGGGATCGCCTCAAGTGCCCACTGACCGCCGGTACCATGCAGAATGAAGGAGGGGATGACGAAGAAGGCGAGGCAGCCGTAACCGAACGCCAGCAGAGTGGCCCTCCTCGGGAGGTGCACGTCCTGCGCTGTCCATCGGGCGAGCGAGAGAGCGGGCAAATGAGCGATGGCAAAAACGAGAACGACCCCTCCCATCCAGCCGGGTCCAGCCAACACCAAGGGCTTCAAAGACGAAAAGACGGTGCCGTGCAGACCGATGATAATCGGCAACACGAGCCACAGCGGTGCGACTGTTGGGAAAGCGAGATACAGAACAGGACCGAAGAGCAGCGCACCCCCGAACCAGATGTCGACGGGCAGGCCCTGCAGCATCAACACGTCGCCGCCGTAGCGCCACCACCCAAATTGGATGGCCAACATGTGTGTGGCGAAAACGACGCCAAGGCCATAGAGGAACGCAAACAGCGCGCCGATCAGCATGCGGTGGTCATGACGCGTACGCCAGCCGAGCAGCATCGCGAGCGCGAGCGGCCCTAGGAACAAAGCCCATCGCAGTGCCCACAACAAGGGCACCGGCAGGTCGAGCGCGATCATGCGACGACCAGATGCGTCAGGGGATCGCGGATCCGCGAAGGCAGGCGGGTTTCGAAGATTTCGACGACCAGGAACACGACGGGAAACCCGAGAGCTAGGTATAGTGCGATCGTCGGCAGCAGAATGATGAGCCACATTTGAATAATTGCGCCGGCTCGCATCAGCAGGCCTTCCCGCGTTCGCGTCGGTGGCATTGCGATAAGAACGATCAGCAGGACGGCCGGCAGAATGGCACCGAACGGGAATGTCAGCAGCGGTGAGGGATCGCCAACTTTCAGGGCGATGATCACCGTGGCGATCCGATATCCCAGTGCTGCTGCCGTCAGGACCAGTGCGACCCGCCGCGCGGTCGCCCGGAAACGAAATGTGGCAAGGTCCATCATCGGCCTTTAACATCTTCCCCGCCCTGAAGGACGGGGAAGATGTTAACGATGGGGATCGGCATGGCGACCACGGCCATGCCATACAGACCGGCCCAACCGAAGTTGATCATGACGAAGGCCACGAGCCACCAGGAGAATTCGCGCATCACGCAGCGTCCTTTGTGCGAGAGGCTCTCCACGCGACATACATCAGGTGGAGTGCTCCCCCGACGCAGAGGCACAGGGAGATCCAGGGGGTGAGCTGCTTCTTGGAAGAGACGGGATGCCCGCAAATCTGCTCAACGGCGACGGTGAGTGGCTCCCCTATATGGACGACGCCGTTCGGCGCGAGTTCCGTCCAGTCGTGGCAATAAGCCCCATTAGGAAGGCGATAATCGATCGTGCCCCACGTGTGGTTCTTGCGGGGGCTGACGGTCACGATGGTGCCCTCGACCTTCGACCCCGTCGATAGAAGGCGTTGGTCGCTGAACTGATCGCTGGCGATCACCGCAAACATGAGGATCCCGAAGGCGTAGGCGACCACGCAGATGACGACGCTCACCTTTTGAACGACCGTGCGGCCTGGGATGGCGATCATGGGCGGTCAACGATCACATTGTGCAAAATGGGAATTGAGTGAAGCAAAGCGGGTACGACAGATGTCTGAGAAATGGCCTGTCGCACCCCGCGTCAACGCTGGAAATCGGCCGGCTCGATGTCGCCGTAGACGACCGACGGCGTATCAAACAACCCGTCGTCCTCACGCAGGCTCAAGGCGCTGAGCTGAGGCTCCTCCGCTGACGTGATGCTCGTCGACCATAGCGGATCCAACGCTATCGCAGGTTGGACCTGCCATCGCCGTGCTGGATATCGGCTCCGCCAGGCCGCACCCGCACGCTCGCAGCGCGTCCGGCATGGCCCCCCGCACCGGGTCGCTTCTGCAGTGCATGCTCGGCTTCGGCAATTGAGTTTCGGCGTCGCGCAGGACCGGGCACAGGGTGGGATTGGCCGCCAAGATCGCTACCTCAAGCAGAACGGGAGACGGGCCATCGCTCCGCAGGGCCGCGATCAGCGTCTCGGTACCAACAACGTCGCCCCTGCGCGCGAGACCGCACAACGCCTCTGCGCGGGTGTCGCAATCGGGGTCGGGGAGGCGGTTCCGTAGCGCGACGCGGACGGCAGGCGTGTCGCGCTCAATTTGCTGGCCGAGCGCGAAGGTGGCCCAACCCCGCACCTGCGCCTCCACGTCGGCGGACAACGCGATCAGGGCGACGACTGCTTCGTCGACCTCGTACTCCATCAGACCATGCACGACCGCATAGCGCACGTCTGGATCTGGATATCCGTGCAGTCCAACAACCGCTGGGATCGACCGTGGGTCGTACAGGTGGCCCAGCGCAACGCAGGCGGAGGCCAGCACACGGGCGTCGGCCGGTCCGGCGACCTCGGCGAGCAGCACAGCGAGCAACGCCTGGTACCGCACCTCGTGGAATTCAGTGCACACCCGTCCGTCGCCTACACGCAACTGGCCCAGCACGGCCGCGGCCACCTGGCGCTCGCGCGGGTCAGGGCTGGCGCAACACGCCGCGCAGAGGTCGAGCACCGCTCGGCTGCCGGTGCGTTAAAGCTTCACGATGACGTCCCTGGCTGTGAGCCCCCTCGGCTTGCCCGACGCTGATATGTCCACGTCGTCGAGATGCGCTACGACGAGCGCCAACAGCGTGTGAGGATCCTCGGTTCGGGTCAGCATTCCCATGCCGTTCCTCTCGTCAGGGACAGGGCCGATCCGCAGGAGGTCGCCACAACCAACTTTCCATCCTGGACATCGATCAGCTTGCCGTCGAAGTCGGCTTGCCCCGTCATTCATGAACCGCAGGGTACCCTTTCGATCACTCAGCGACCGCGACCAGCCGTACGGCCGACCAGCACGATGATCAACGATAGAGACCATTTCAGCGCTCCAGCCTTCCAGTTGACCGGCGTGCACATGTGCACGGGTACCGCTTGACGCGATGATGCCTGCTAGGCCGGCAGCGGACGGACGCAGCTGCCCGTCAGTCAGCCCTCCACCGCTCTCGGCACGGGGGACAAGTCGCTGTTGGATCAAATGCAACCGTCCGCCTCAACGCATCGGCAGGTCCTGGTTCTTCATAGCTTGCCGATGAAACAACCCGCCCCATGACCGAGCGACGTGCTGACCCGCGCCACGCCATCATACTTCCCGCGCTCTGCTGGAATGGCAACGGGGCCGAATTCCATGCCATCACCGTGGACATTTCCCCCGAGGGCATCCGTATGCGTTCGGCAACCATTCCCCAGGTGGCGGCGCAACTCGGCTGCTCGATCCGCGGCGTGGGCGTGATGGAAATTCGGGTCGTCCGAGCGGGTCCCGACGAATTTGCTGTCCGCGTCGTCGGCCGTGGCGTTGCACCTAGCCAAGTGGTGCGCAACCTGTTGAAAATGGCTCGACTGCAAGCCCCGCCGGTCGAGGACGTGCGCGTCTACCGTCGGGTCGTGCCCAAATGTAGGGTCGTGCAGGTCGCGATGGCGGATGGCACCAGCGTTCCAGCACAAATCCTCAACCTGTCGGCCACAGGCGTCGCGCTGCAGGTGGATGCTCCGCTGGATGTGGGGCAAACGATCGTGGTCGGACGGCACCGGGCGAAGATCGCGCGTCGCATCACCGGTGGCGTGGGGGCCGCCTTCCAAGTGCCGCTCGATGAAGCGACAGTGGGTGAACACACGGTGCTCTGACACGAAGGCAGGGCATCCGTGGTCTGGTGACAACTCAGCTCCCTAGCGGAAGCGGCTTCTCGGCCGAGCTATGCGGCGACCCGCTGGCTCGGCGACCGAAGGCCGTGTCCCGGCCCATGTCCGAAGGCCCGCTCAAGCACGATCCTCGCCGCCGCAACGTCGCGATCCAGAATACACCCGCAGTCGCAGGCGTGTGATCGGGGTTCGAGCATCTTGGCGTTGACCGACCAGCATTCGGACCGCGTTTGCGATGTATCGCGCGGATCGACCAATTTCACTTCGGCACCGGCACTTGCAGCCTCGTACATCGTGAGTTGGGACGAGCAGAGACCACGCGGCGTCGTGGACGGAACGGGCGAGCATG
This sequence comes from Methylobacterium sp. E-016, assembly GCF_022829745.1. Classification (NCBI taxonomy): domain Bacteria; kingdom Pseudomonadati; phylum Pseudomonadota; class Alphaproteobacteria; order Hyphomicrobiales; family Methylobacteriaceae; genus Methylobacterium; species Methylobacterium sp. E-016. The sequence continues at coordinate 225,170 of NZ_JAKSYF010000079.1, read as the reverse complement.
CCTTTCTTAAGGCCGGCCATGATGAGTCCCTCGGACGCGATACCTCGGTAGCGCAACACCGAGGACCGCGAGAGTTTGTGCAAATGAAGCATTGCCAAAACGCAATTTGCCGTTGAAACAGTCTCGAAAATGGGAGGTCGCGGGCGGAATGATCCCGGATTTCGAGGCTGCCACGGGCTATTTGCCCGAAGGGGAGCACGTCGCGGACTGGAATGAAGTGTGCGATCGGTTCGCCTGGAATGCCCACAGGGTGCATCTCCTGTCCGGCCTTCGACGTCTCACGATCGCCCTGAGAGACGCGGGATGCGGGCTTTTCCTGCTCGACGGCAGCTTCGTCACCCGGAAGGAATTTCCTGGGGATTTCGATGCCTGCTGCGACTACTCGGGAATGACGGCCATCACACTGATGCGCTTGCGTTTGATGGGCAGCAAGGAGATCATGAAGGCGGAGTATTTCGGCGAGGTCTATGCCTATGCGGAGCCCGTGCCCGGCGACGAGCGGTACTCGTTTCGGATGTTCTTCCAACGCGATGTCGACGATGTCCCGAAGGGTCTGGTCCGCTTGAACCTCGCGAGCGTTTCGTGATTGCCACGCCGTCTCAATATGCGATCGCCCAAGATCGGATCCGGCGCTTCGACGAAGCTTTGTCCAGCCTCGGGGCAGCAGGTGCCTCGTGGCTGCGCGATCTTCAGGCGCGGGATATCCGCCACCAGATCGATGTCCTGGAGAACGATCTCGCGCGCTACGACGATCTCGCCTCCGGGATGGTCGACGCAATCGTCGTGGAGCGCTTGGCGGATCTGCCGCGCGCTCTGGTTCAAGGCCGCATCGCGGCAGGCTTGAGCCAAGCCGAGCTCGCGCGCGACGCCGGCCAATCGCTGTTGCGGATCCAGCAGTGGGAACGCGACGGGTACTCGCGGGTCCCTGTCCCGGTGATGCGGGCGATCGCCGCGCGTCTTCCCTTGACCCTTCGTGGCGGGGCACTCGCGGATGCCACGAGCGCCCCGCGCAGTCGCGCGTTGCGTACGCTCGTCACGCGGGCCGGTCTGCCCAGAGAGGTCTACGACACCGTGATCGTGCCGTCGGGCTTCGAGGGGGCGGTCCAGGACGAAGAAATCGACCGGCGCTTGAAGTGTTTGACCGGGCTCGGCGCGGCCGAGTTCGCGGCGCAAGGCAGTTTCGCGCCGGTGCCCCTGCGGTTCAAATTGCCAGCGAACGCCAATCTCGATCGAACGCGGGCTTATGCCACCTACGTCGATGGGCTGTGCGCGATCGTGGCGTCGACCCAGACGGCACCGGCGGCAGAGCTCCCGCAAACGTGGCGTCCGATGCGGGAGCTCTTATTTTCCGACGGCGTGATCGACCTGAAGACCGCCGTCCGCGCGTGCTGGGGGCTTGGCATCGGCGTGGTGGGTCTGCGAGACAAAGTGGCGTTTCACGGAACGGCGCGACGCGTCGACGGGCGCGCGACGATCGTGCTCAAACCCGCGTCGCGTCATGCGTCGCGTTGGGTGTTCGACCTCGTACACGAGGTGTTTCACCTCGTGTACGAAGAGGGGGACTTCACGCTGCTGGAAGGGGACGAGACCTCGCGGGAGCGACGCCAATCGCAAGACGAGCGTCGGGCGAACATGTTCGCAGCAATGGTCCTTACCAACGGCACGCTCCATGAGGCGTTCGCGACGGTGACGCAGCGGGCTGGCGGCAACATCGCGCGGCTGTCCAGCGTCGTGCCCGACGTAGCCCGCATCTATCGGATACCGGTGGGCATCTTGGCCAATCTGGTCGCCGAGAACCTCACGGCCGTCAGCGGCAACAACTGGTGGGGCGCGGCCGAGAACCTGCAGCCCGCGGGGGAAGATCCGTGGAAGATCGTGCGCGATGTCTTTCTCGAACAGGCCGATCTTCGTTCGCTCGGTGGAACGGAACGGGCCATCCTCCGGCAAATTTCGGAGACGCGGGATGAGTGATCCATTTGCGGAACTCGACGTACCGGTTGCACCGATCAAGGTGACCTGCACGACGACGGATTGCGCCAACGATCTCCACTGCTATCTGCAGAAGCGCAAGGTCGAAGGTGCCCACGTGTTCGGCCCATGCCGCAGCTGCGGCGAACCAGGGCCGTTCAGCATCGAGCGCATCACCTGTCGCGACATCGACGATGTCGGCTACACGTTTCCGGCAATGCGCCATGAGATGATCCGGGAGACCTACTGGTCGAAGCCGTTCGATGAAAAGGCGCTGGCGCGATTTCGAAAGAAGGGACGGGACGGCCTTCTTCAGTGGATTCCCAACCGCGTGCGATCATCGATCGGTCGGGCAGCGAACGGGTTCGACGGTCGTCAGACCGGGCTTGAGGGCAACGTCGTGTACTATGCCCAGCATGCCACGGCGACGTGCTGCCGCAAGTGCGTGTCGTACTGGCATGGCATCCCCGCCGATCGCGATCTCACTCCGGAAGAAGCTCAGTACTGCGAAGCGCTGATCGTCGCCTATCTTGATGCGCGATGGTCGTCGATCGATCCCGAGCCCTGATGCCGTCGCAGGGTCTCGACACCGCTCTCCGTGACGCCAGCCTTCGCCCGCGGGTCGTCGATGTGGAACGTCGCAGCGTGCTCGTCACCCGGATCGGAGGCACCGCGCAGGTCTCGGACTTGTCCGTGCCGACAAATTGCGACGGCCTCGGACGCGTTCGCCACTTTCGCCAAGCGGTGGTTCCGGGTTGGCCGGACAATCCGTTGCCGATCGTTCCGGCCGCTCGCTGGCTGGGCGTTCCATCCCCGTCCAAGATGATTGCCCAGGTGTATCAACTCGCCGCCTGCGCCTGGCGGTGCTGGTACTGCTACGTGCCGTACGCCTCGCTTCGGGCTGCTCCGGCGACCTCCGTGTGGCGGACGGCGGACGCCCTCGTCGACGCCTACCTCGACCTCGTCGATCGCCCGCCCATCGTCGATCTCAGTGGCGGATCTCCGGATCTCGCACCCGAGTGGATCCTGTGGACGCTCGAGGCGATCGAACGCCGCGGTGCGTCGGCGACGTCGTTCGTCTGGTCCGACGACAACCTGTCGTCGGACCGCCTTCTGACGGACGAGGGTCGCACCCTCCTCGACCAGATCGCACGGTATTCGAACTACGGGCGGGCCTGCTGTCTCAAGGGTCTCGACGCACAGGCTTTCGCGTTCAACACGCGGGCCCGATCCGAGGGTTTCGAACGGCAGCTCGCCATCCTCGCGGGATACGCACGTTCGACGATGGACCTCCACGTCTACCTGCCTCTCGTCGGTCCACCGGGACCGTGCGCGAAGACGCAGGTCGACACGATCCTGGATCGTCTGTCGGCGATCCGTGCCGATCTCCCGGCGCGGACCGTGCCGTTGTTCATCGGGCGTTTCTCCACGATGGCGGGACGCGTCGACGACGTCCACGAGCGAGCCCTCGACCGACAGTGGGAGCTTCTCGCGCATTGGGAACGGGCGGCACCGGCGCACGTGTCGATGCGGTGAGCACCGGTTCCGAACTCTCCGAGATCGTCGCGCGCGAGGTACCGCACGTTCGCGACTTCGCGACCTTGACGGAGCTGTGCGACGGCGCTTGGCCGGGCGACGTGCTACAGGCGCTCAGGACCCTCGAAGGGAACGCGGCGACAGCGCTTCGCGATGGTATCAGCCGACCCGCGGGACGGGTTCGATCCGATCGTCGGTTGCCGCTTGCGCATCCGCTCGATGCGGATTGGCGGTTCACTCGGGCGACGGCCGAGCACATTCTCGACACGCTCCTCGCCGCCAGCCCTGCCGATGGCGACATCCTTTTGATCGCGATGCCGACGGTCGCGCTCGCCGCATACGATCGCGGGCTGATCCATCGCATCGTCGTCGCCTCGCGGTACGGCGACCCGATCGACACCGCATTACGTGTGGTGCTGACCGAGTGCCGGTTCATCGGGCTTCGAGATCTGCCGCACGGTGGGTTCCCAACGGTTGCGCTTGATCCACCCTGGTATGACGACGTGGCCCTTCCGCTCGTCGATATCGCGGTCCACTCCGTCGCTTGCGACGGTCATGTCTTTCTCTGCACGCCGGATCGTCTGACATTGCCATCGAGCGCGCGCAGGTTGTCGGCCTTGATCGCAGTGCCGGACGCATTTGGGTTCATCTCTGTCGCGCCCATCGGGCAAGTTCGGTACGCCACCCCGTTTTTCGAACTCCGCTGCTTGGCGTCGATGGGCATCGCCAACGTCAGCCCACGCTGGCGAACAGGCCGACTCTATGCGTGTCGGCCGGGATCGTGGGCGCGTGCCAGACCCCGGCCGACGGCTGGCGTTGGGCGGGATTGGCGCGAGGTCAGGCATGGTCCGATCCGGATCTGGGTGCGCCGACCGCCCACGGGGGAGGGGGCGGCCGCGATCGCGGTCGCTTCATCGATCAGCCGCACCGATCGTACGCGGGATGTCGCGGCCTTGTGGACTTCGGGGAACACCTTCGCGGCTCATGTCGGCACGATCGAACCCAGTGCGTTTCGGATGGAAATCGGCGATCCGGCCTGGCCAGCGTGGCGCTCCCGCGTTGACGAGGCGTTGGCGGAGGAGTTCACGGCCTTGGGACGGATGGTGGATTTCGACTAGGGCTCGGCCGCGTGATCGACCGAAGGCACCGTTCCGTATAAACTTCCGTGGCTCGGCATGAATCGCGGGACACGGCTATGGCGGATTTCGTAATCGCAATCTCTGGCGGCATCGGCGCAGGAAAATCCACGCTGGCCGAGAAGCTCGCCGACAAGCTCGATGGGGTCCGCGCCAGCTTTGGCCGGGAAGTGCGAGAGTATGCCCGGATCAACGGGGAAAGCCCGGACGATCGGTCGGTGCTGCAGCAGCTCGGACAGGCATTGGTGCTGACCGACTGCGAGGGTTTCGTACGACGCGTTCTGGATCAGCAGCCCAACGTCGGTCGTCGGCATTTGATCGTCGAAGGCGTACGCCATATCGAAGTGCTCAGGGAGCTCAAGGATCAGGTCCGGCCGAAGCGGCTGCATCTCGTGCACATCATGACGCCTGGCTCCACTCGCGAGCAGCGTGTCATGGAACGTGATCGGGTCGAGCGCCGCCTCGTTGCGCGATACGACAACGACATTACCGAGGCACAGGTCTCGCGCATTCTGCCGCAATATGCAGCCTTGACGGTCAACGGCGACCTGCCGATCACACTGCAGGTCAACCAGGTGATGCAAAAGATCGCCGAGTGGTCGACGGCTGACCGCCTTGAGCCGGCTTAAGCGCGTCTGGATCACGATGCGGTGAAGGCGTTTGGGGTTTTCGAAGGCGGTGGCGTCCGAGGCTACGCCCATCTTGGTGCGCTCAAGGCTTGCGAGGATCGGGGTGTCACGTTCGTGGGCGTGTCCGGAACCTCGATCGGTGCGATCGTCGCCGCACTCGTCGCCGCGGGATACACGAGCACCGATCTCTACGAGGTCAACGATTACGGCGAGGAAACTGGCCTGTTCGCGATCGACGTCGTCGAACAATTTCTAGATCCCGTCGAGCACAAACGACTGGAACGCCTCCGCAAATGGCGGGAGCGTGGCGCGAATTGGCGTGAACGCGTTGCCATACGAATGCGACGGCGCGTCGCCTCGAGTGCCTGGTCGCAAGGCGTCGCTCGCAAAATCTCCACGCTCAAGCGTCGCGCATCGGGAAGTCTCGCTTTCGCCTCGGTCGCGGTCCCACCGTTGTACACGCTGGGACTACCGTTGGCCGCGTGCCACTGGAAGCTGTTGCGGAGCGTCTATCGACGGTCCGGCGTCCTCGATGGGGACGCGTTCGCAGCTTGGCTGAACGCGCGGCTTGCCGAACGGCTGGGGTTGCCCGACGGAACGATCGTGACGTTCGCCGACCTTCCCATGCCTTTGGCGTGTATCGCGACCAACCTGTCCCGCGGAGAGATGACCGTCTTCAAGACGGCGTCCCACCCCGATACGAGCGTCGCCGAAGCTGCGATGGCGTCCGCTGCCTATCCGCTGGTCTTCAAACCCCGTCTGATTGAAGGCGACGCTTACGTCGACGGCGGACCACTTTCGAATTTCCCTGCCTGGACGCTCGACGTCGAGCGGGCGGACGAAGCCACGATCCTCCCGACGTTCGGGTTTCGCGTCGTCGATGCGACTGTAGGCGATGCAAAGGCATGGCCGGGCGATGGCGAACCTGGCTTGCCTGGCGTTCTCCGACGCATCATCGCCGCGGCGATGTGGGGGCGGGGTGATTTGGAAAGTCGACGGATCGACGATCTTCATCCCATGCGCGTCGAAACGGCGGTCAAAGCAACGGATTTCCACGACATTCTCGACAGGCGGGTGGAATTGTATCGCGCCGGTCACGCGCGCGTTCAGGCCTACTTCAAGCGCGAGCTCGGACCACGCGACCCTGATGAGATGCAAGGGCGTTTGCGGACGCTTTGCGATCTCGTTCGAAACGTTGTCAGCGCCTCCGGCATCGTGCGCGCCTACCTCGTTCAGCCGGTCGACGATCGTTTCGCGCGAGTGGTCTATTCGGCTTTTTACGAAGGAGATGCAGACGACGCTCTACTCTTCCGCCGTGGAAGCGCCTCGCAAGCGTTGTGCTTCGACCGGCGCGAACCAATCTTGATGCGGGCGACCGAACTCGACGACGCCGCGCGTCGATCGCCGGCGACCAAACTCATCCATGCGCTTCGTCCGCCGCACGTCACGCACGTGTACGCGATCCCACTCTTTGGGGATCCCGATGCCTGGGCCAACGTCGATCCGTCGACGCGACCCGAGCCGATCGCAAGCCTGTGTTTCGACTTCGAGGACGCGGACGATCGTCTTCTTCTCGACCCCGAGATCGAGGATACGCTTGCTGCCATCGCCGATGGGCTCGTCGATCTCTGGAGGGATCGATCCAGGCCCGGTCTTGGCTGGCTGTCGCCAGGCGAGGAACAGGCCCCCTCTGGGGATTGGACCGCGTTGCCGCAGACGGGGTGCTACGTCTCGGCTCGAAAATCGCGAGCCCGTCCTTTTGACGACCGTATGGCGCAGATTGGTGCTGCGAGCATGTGACAAATCGATCGCCGGAGCGAGGTGATTGATGCGGTTCGTCAGATAGGAGGGGCAGACCTGAGCACCGATACTCGCTCACGTCCGATAAAAAATGTTCGCGGCCAGAATTAGCGTACGCGTCCGGTGATGGCCGCGGTCGACGGCATTGCGCACTTGGCTGAAGCCTGACCTTAATGCTGGCGTTAGGGTCAGCGGGTCGTGGCGATGCGGGTCGAGGTGCTTGAGGGGGCCGAACGACGGCGGCACTGGTCGTTCGAGGACAAGGTGCGGATCGTCGAAGCCTAGTAGGATTCCTCATTGTCAAATTCTTCGGTGCAACCACCTCGTAAATCTCGAATAAAAATTCTCTATACATAAATCGAAAAGGCGCGCCATCACCGTGAACCTAATCTCCGAAATCACCGATGACGTCCAAATTGTTGAACTATTGTTGGCAGACAGTTCAAAATCGAGCGTACGCACGGCCATCGGCGTTCTATTTCTAATCGCGGGTCCGCTGATTGCCCTCATCCCGATGTACTTTGTGCAACAGTGGGACTCAGTACTCTATTGCTCGATTGCCGGACCTATTACAGGGTTCTGTGGATCGGTACTTTGGCTCTTCTGGCCATGGATCCGCAGCGACATGCAGAATAATGCCATTTTTGTCTTTCATTCGCACAAAAATGACAGGCGTGACGACAATCATTCGAATGGAGGGGTCCGGCACGTCGTCGGGCAGGCTCTCGATCGAGCGGAAAAGCAGAGCTACAAGTTTGTTGGGGCGACCCTTGCCCTGAGTTGGTTATTCAGTTTGATAGCGGTTCTTGTTCCAATCGTTTTTCCTCCGCCGGCGACGCCTGATCTCGCCTCAATCGAGCAGCAATTGATCGGCCTCTCGCAAGTGGTGAAGAGTCACACCCGCCAACTCAACGAACTGGGAGAGGCGTCGAAGAAACGTTAGGAAGGTCGGGGAGCGCGAACAAGGCGTTGTCATTCGGACGAGCGGCCCCACACGGCTCGATACATTACTCCTTAGGTCAGCGGCATCCAACGTCTGACCGGCGCGATACCCGCCGATGGCATAGGTGAGCGAAGTGCCCGTGTCGCCCAACTGGAGCGTGGGCGTGCCTCGCCCCACGGTTCGATGCTCGCCCGCGTCATGCTCAAGGTCCTAGAATTACTTCTATGACCTCACCCCCGACCGGCCGGCACACAAGCCGGCCCTCACCGGACGCGTACCCTCCGCCTGACACCGCACGACCTCGTCCCCGACATAAGTGGCATGAAAGGGCCAGCCTCGCAGGCGCTCGATCGCGACTGCGAAGGCGGCGCACCGATGAGCCTCCAACAGCCGGACCTGATCGGGCACGAACCGCCCGCGGCCGAAGGTGGTAATTGTCGTCGGGTTGGTCTCGGCGGCACCAGTCGTCGCCTCACACGGGCCCTGTCCCTTGCGCTCGGCTCGATCGCAGACGCGCGACCTCGCCGGGCCCGATCTCGAGGTAGAAGCGGATTGCGTCCTCGACCAACGCGTCAGGCGTGACACCGGCCGCCTTTGCAGCCCGCGTGATCTGAAGGCCGAGCGCAAGGTCGATGCGCAAGGCCGCATCCTGGCTCGGGACGACCGGGGTGGCAGCTGCCTCGGGTGCCGGGGCGGCGCTGTTCCGCGTTTCGAGCTTGCCGAGCTTGCCGAGCTTCGCCTCGCGACGGCCCTTGTGAACGAGCGCGTCGGCGCGCTCGTTGAGGCGGTCACCGGCATGCCCCCGAACCCAGGTCCACGTCACGTTTCGCGCAGCGTTCAGCTCGTCGAGGCGCTTCATCAGATCGATGTTCTTCACCTCGCCCGTCGTCGTGCGCCAGCCCTTCGCCTTCCAGCCACGCATCCATTCGGTCACCGATTTGACGACGTACTGGCTATCGCATCGCATCTCGATCGCCGCTCCGGCCGGGAAATGCTCGAGGCCCTTGATCGCAGCCGTCAGCTCCATGCGGTTGTTGGTCGTGGTGCCGGGCTCCCCTCCGCAGAGTTCGACCATGCCGTCCTGTGCCGCGACGACGACGCCCCAGCCGCCGGGTCCGGGGTTCGGGTCGCAACCTCCGTCGGCATAGACGATCGTTCGCATCATGGCGTCGGCCCTTCCGCATGGGGGTTCGATGGGAGGTCGTCACCGATGACCGAAATTGGCTGACAGATCGTATCCCTGGCTCAGGGGCGCGTGCTGATCTCGCCCGTACGCGTCCGGCAAGGGCCGCCTTTTGAGATGGTCGGGTCGGGAGGTCTCATGGAACTGCGCTGTAGCACCAGAGAGCTTGCGCGTTCGTCACCTCGCCGCTGTTCGGTAACGCTCTGTGGCAAAGAAAAATGGCGCGCGGATCTCTCCGCGCGCCATCTCCTTGAACTGTCTTCGGTGGTCACCGCCTTGATCATGACAAAGATTTTGGAGGTCGCGCGCCGGAAATGCCCGTCACCAGGTTCACCCGGTCGCCCGCAGCCCGACCCGCGGCCCGCGCTGCAGAGTTGTCGCGGTACCGAGAGGCTCTGCAGGGGGTAAGCGTCAACCCCAGCGCATGATACTGAGCCTCGACCACCGCATTCTTCACGAGGACCAGGGACGTTCCATTCGCCGTGGTGGCCTTGATTTCTCGCGCCGACGCCATGCCCTCGAAGCGCTCGGCGAGTCGGTATCCCATCGCGACCATGAATGGCTTGCGCAACTCTCGTCTCATGAACTTCTGCGGACGTGCGCTCGATCGACAATAGATATCGAAGCCAACGTCCATCGCCGATCGACACAGGCTTGTCATGTAGCTCGCAATGACGACGTCGAGCGGCAAACCGAAATACTGAACGCTACCACTCTCGAACCAGACGCGACAGCCACAGAAGCGGGCGATGGCACTCGCAGCCAAGTTGACGTCGTGGTAGCGTTCCGTAGCCGTATGCTGCCGACAGCGCTCCTGTTTGAGTTCAAGGTCTGAATACGTCAATCCATAGCGATCCATAAGTTCGCCAATCTTTTTTGCAGCAGCTAAGGCTTCGCTCTCAGTACATCCGTTGGCCACAGTTTTTGCCATCAGCGCGCGAATGCGTTTCATGGCAGCCTGCCTATTAGCATTATCCATTGCAGATCTCCGCCGCAGGCCCTTTAGACGCTGCGTCTAAAGCCAAAGATGTCAGTCAAGATTCACTTGGCGCGATCAGAAATGCGCGCTGTGAGGTCTCTGTGCTATCGAGGTTGGATCTGCATCTGGAATGGCAGTCTATCAAATAGTGGCTTATTGTGATCTGGGATGAATTTATAGCGGCGTAAAATCCGTTGAGTGTTGCTGCCTCTTGCGCAGAAGCGAGCCAATGCGTTGAATATATTTGGCGGGTTCATTGTGAGCTCCGTGATTGGGTTGGAGCTAATTTGTTCGAGTGCGTCTCGGTGTCAAATCTAGGAAGCGAAGTAAAAATCTGTTCGGTTGTTCAGCGGTTATTAGCTAGTCTCGTCCGTGGGGATTCTGATTGTCGGATCAGCAGCTTGAACGAAAGTAGGGCGCGCGGCTTATGCCGCGCGCCCTTCGAACTTTCAGACCTATCCTTCGAAATAGCTTACGCTATGGTTCCGTAGGGCGTTTCAATGCTTCGATTCACACCTGCGCCGACCGCCGCGCCTACGAGCAGCCGGTCGTGCTGCCGCAGGTGTCGCACTTCAGGCAGGTTCCGTTGCGGACCAGCGTGAAGTTCGCGCATTCCGGGCAGGCCTCGCCGACGTAGCCCTTCATCTTGGCCTCGGCGCGCCGGTCGGCGACGCTGCGCTCCGGCTTGGCGAAGGGCAGGGCCTCGATCGACGTCTCCGCGTGGCCGGCGAAGTCCGGCTCCGCCTTCAGCGCGGTGGCGCCGCGCATGGCGTGGACCACGCCGCCGGCCGGGGCCGACTGGCCCGCGTTGCCGGCGCCGACGCCGACGGTCGCGCCGGACGGGCCGCCCTGGATCAGGGTCAGCCGGTCGGCCGAGCCGCGCAGCAGACCGCGGGAGACGACGCTGGCGGCCGTCTGCTGCGGCTTGCCCGCCTCGCGGGTGGTGTCGCCCTCGCCGCCGCCGAGCACGGTCGAGCCGATCTCGGAGGGGTCGACATGGGCGAGGTCCATGCGGGCGAGGTACGAGATCGCCAGCTCGCGGAAGACGTAGTCGAGGATAGAGGTCGCGTTCTTGATCGCGTCGTTGCCCTGCACGAAGCCCGCCGGCTCGAAGCGGGTGAAGGTGAAGGCCTCGACGTATTCCTCGAGCGGCACGCCGTACTGGAGCCCGAGCGAGATCGCGATGGCGAAGTTGTTCATCAGGCTTCGGAAGGCGGCGCCCTCCTTGTGCATGTCGATGAAGATCTCGCCGATGCGGCCGTCGTCGTACTCGCCGGTGCGCAGGTAGACCTTGTGGCCGCCGACGACGGCCTTCTGGGTGTAGCCCTTGCGCCGGTGCGGCAGCTTCTCGCGCGAGCGGATGCGCTCGACCCGCTCGATCACCCGCTCGACGATTCGTTCGGCGAGCTGCGTCGCCTTGGCGGCGGCCGGCGCCTGCACCAGCGCCTCGACCATGTCCTCCTCGTCGTCCTCGTCCTGGATCAGGGCCGAGTTCAGCGGCTGCGACAGCTTGGAGCCGTCGCGGTAGAGCGCGTTGGCCTTGAGCGCCAGGCGCCAGGACAGGGTGTAGGCCGCCTTGCAATCCTCGACCGTGGCGTCGTTGGGCATGTTGATGGTCTTGGAGATCGCCCCCGAGATGAAGGGCTGCGCCGCCGCCATCATGCGGATGTGGCTGTCGACCGAGAGGTAGCGCTTGCCGATCCGCCCGCACGGGTTGGCGCAGTCGAACACCGCGTAGTGCTCCTGCTTCAGCCCCGGCGCGCCCTCGAGCGTCATCGCCCCGCAGATGTGGGTGTTGGCGGCCTCGACGTCCTTCCGCGAGAAGCCGAGGAACGGCAGCAGCTCGAAGGTCGGGTCGGAGAGCCTGTCCGCCGGCACCTTCAGGGTGTCGGTGAGGAAGGCGTCGCCCAACGTCCAGCGGTTGAACACGAACTTGATGTCGAAGGCCGACTTCAGGCCCGCCTCGATCGCGGCGATCTTGTCGTCGGTGAAGCCCTTGGCCCGCAGGGAGCCCGGGTTGATCGCCGGCGCCTGGCCCATCGAGCCGTGGCCGACCGCGTAGGCCTCGATCTCGGCGATCTCGGATTCGCGGTAGCCGAGCGCGCGCAGCGCATCCGGCGCGGCCTGGTTGATGATCTTGAAGTAGCCGCCGCCGGCGAGCTTCTTGAACTTCACCAGGGCGAAGTCGGGCTCGATGCCGGTGGTGTCGCAATCCATGACGAGGCCGATCGTGCCGGTCGGCGCCAGCACCGTCGCCTGCGCGTTGCGATAGCCGTGCTCCTCGCCGAGCCGCAGGGCGCGGTCCCAGGCGGCGCGGGCGTGGTCGCCGAGATTGCCCTGCGGGATGTTGGCGTGGTCGAGCGGCACCGGGGCGATCGAGAGGAACTCGTAGCCCTCCGCCTCGCCGTGCGCCGCGCGGCGGTGGTTGCGGATCACCTTGAGCATGGCGTCCGCGTTGTCCTCGTAGGCCGGAAAGGCCCCGAGCTCCGCGGCCATCTCGGCCGAGGTGGCGTAGGACACGCCGGTCATGATCGCGGTCAGCGCGCCGGCCAGCGCCCGGCCCTTATCCGAGTCGTAGGGCAGGCCCATCGTCATCAGCAGGCCGCCGATGTTGGCGTAGCCGAGGCCGAGCGTGCGGTACCTGTAGGAGAGCTCGGCGATCTCCTTCGACGGGAACTGCGCCATCGTCACCGAGATCTCGAGCACCACCGTCCAGAGGCGGTTGAGGTGCTCGAACGCCTCGACGTCGAACTGCTTGGTCTGGCGGTCGTACATCGTCAGCAGGTTGGCCGAGGCCAGGTTGCAGGCGGTGTCGTCGAGGAACATGTACTCGGAGCACGGGTTCGAGGCCCGGATCCGCCCGCCGGTCGGGCAGGTGTGCCAGTCGTTCATCGTGGTGTTGAAGTGCAGGCCCGGATCAGCCGAGGCCCAGGCCGCCTCGCCGATCTTCTCCCACAGCTCGCGCGCCGGCAGGGTCTTGGTCGTCTTGCCGGTGGTGCGGGCCTTCAGCTCCCAGGGCGCGTCGGTCTCGACCGCGCGCAGGAAGTCGTCGGTCAGCGAGACCGAGTTGTTGGAGTTCTGGCCGGCCACCGTGAGGTAGGCCTCCGAGTCCCAGTCGGTGTCGTAGACCGGGAAGTCGATCTTGGTGAAGCCTTGGCGGGCGAACTGGATCACCCGCTTGGTGTAGGAATCCGGCACGGCGTCCTTGCGGGCGGCCTTCACGGCCTTCTTCAGGGCCGGGTTGCGCTCGGGGTCGAAGCAGGCGTCGCCTTCCGCCTCGCACTGGGTGCAGGCCTTCATCACCGCGGCGAGGTGCTTGGAGACGATCTTGGAGCCGGTCACCAGCGCGGCGACCTTCTGCTCCTCCTTCACCTTCCAGTCGATGTACTGCTCGATGTCCGGGTGGTCGATGTCGACGATGACCATCTTGGCCGCGCGCCGGGTGGTGCCGCCGGACTTGATCGCGCCGGCCGCCCGGTCGCCGATCTTGAGGAAGGACATCAGGCCGGACGACTTGCCGCCGCCGCCGAGTTTTTCGTTTTCTCCACGAAGCATCGAAAAATTCGAGCCGGTGCCGGAGCCGTACTTGAACAGGCGCGCCTCGCGGACCCACAGGTCCATGATGCCGCCCTCGTTGACGAGGTCGTCCTGCACGCCCTGGATGAAGCAGGCATGCGGCTGCGGGTGCTCGTAGGACGAGGCGGACTTGGTCAGCTCGCCGCTGCGGTAGTCGACGTAGTAATGGCCCTGGGCCGGGCCGTCGATGCCGTAGGCCCAATGCAGGCCGGTGTTGAACCATTGCGGCGAGTTCGGCGCGACCATCTGCTTGGCGAGCATGAAGCGCAGCTCGTCGAGGAACGCGGAGGCGTCCTCCTCAGAGGTGAAGTAGCCGCCCTTCCAGCCCCAGTAGGTCCAGCAGCCGGCCAGGCGGTCGAACACCTGCGTCGCCGACGTCTCGGAGCCGGTGCGCTCGGCCTCGGGCAGCTCGCCGAGCGCCGCCTCGTCCGGCACCGAGCGCCACAGGAAGGACGGGACGTCGTTCTCCTCGACCCTTTTCAGGCGCGCCGGCACGCCGGCCTTGCGGAAGTACTTCTGCGCCAGCACGTCGCTCGCGACCTGGCTCCAGCTCTCGGGCACCGAGATCCCGTCGAGGCGGAAGACGGTCGAGCCGTCCGGGTTGCGGATCTCGGACAGTGCCTTGCGGAACGGGATCGCCGCATAAGGCGAGGAACCGGACGTGGTGTAACGACGCTCGAACCGCATGAGACGCACCTCTCCCGACGAGGCGCATAGGCGCCCCGGGGTTGAATCCGGAGATCCGAAGAGCCGAATCCGGGCGCCTGAAGCGACGCTGCCCGGATCGGCCGACGTTGGTAAGAAGGTGGCTGGACGCGCACGGATCGAACGGATCGGCGCTCCCGAACCATGACCCGGACATTAACGCCGGGCCGGCCTTCACGTCAACAAGTGGTGTTCGGCCTCCCGGTTCCACGCTAGATGTTGTGGTCTTGGCGGTAAAATTGTGGATAAGTCGGCGCCGGCCGTAAGTGCTGTTTCCGCCTCCTGGATTTCGCGCGGAAAATTTTTGCGTCCACAGCGTCGTCGGGGCGCCCGAAAACGCCCGCGCCGCGCCGCCGCGCCGGCATGGCCGCCGGGCAACGGGGCCGGTCCGCGGCGACGCCCGCCCGGCGGCGTCACCGGCGCCCGGACTCGGGTTTCGGACTTGGTTCTGGACTTGCGGGCACCCGCTGCTCATAACCGCGCTCTGCATGCGCAGCCCGGATCGCGATCCCCGGCCGCGCGTGCGAGCAGGCTTCGGAGACGGCGATGGCGCTCAAGGACACGCTTCTGCGCATCTTCACGTGGTGGAACGGGCAGACGATGTCGCTCGCGCTCTACACCGCGCGCAGCGGCAACTTCGTCGGCAGCGACGACCACGGCAACAAGTACTACCGCGCGCAAGGGGCGCTGATCGACCGCTCGGTCGGCTCGGAGCGGCGCTGGGTGGTCTACAACGGCTACGCCGACGCCTCGAAGGTCCCGCCCGGCTGGCGCGGCTGGCTCTGCCACAACATCGAGCTGCCGCCGAGCGAGGAGGCCTACACCCCGCGCGAGTGGCAGAAGCCCCACGTCGAGAACATGACCGGCACGGCCGACGCCTACCGCCCGAAGGGCTCGCAGCTCTCCTGGGGCGCCCGCCCCGCCGCCACCGGCGACTACGTGCCGTGGACGCCGGGCGAATAGCCCCCCACCAGTCCGGCCGGCACGTCTCCCCTCCGGTTGGATAGGCCTCCGAGGCCGGATCTGCTTTGACGACCCGGTCTCCGTCATTCCGGGGCTGCGCAGCAGAGCCCGGAATCCAGGGCCGCCGCGAGGCGCAGACTGGAGCGAGACCCGCGGCGCTGGATCCCGGGCTCGCCTCCGGCGCCCCGGGATGACGGGGAGGGGCCGGAAACGAGACCTGCAGGCCCTGTCCGCCCGCGTCGCGACCACGGAGGCCGCGCCCTTTTTCCACCACCGTTTCCGTATTGAACGCGTCGATCCGCCGGCCGCGCGCCGCGTCGTTCACTTGCCGAGAGGGGCGTGCCTTGAGCCGCATCACCGCACGGGCCGCGTTCGGCCTCGCCGCCCTCGCGCTCTGCGCAGGCCCGGCCTCCGCCGACAAGATCAAGAACCCGACCGCGGTGTTCTCCGGCCTCGACAAGATCACCGGCCGCATCGTCTCGTTCGAGGTGGCGGTGGACGAGACCGTGCAGTTCGGCGCGCTGCAGCTCACCCCGCGGGTCTGCTACACCCGGCCGCCGACCGAGAGCGCCAAGACCACGGCCTTCCTCGAGGTCGACGAGGTGACGCTGGAGAACAAGTACCGCCGGATCTTCACCGGCTGGATGTTCGCCTCGAGCCCCGGCCTGCACGCGATCGAGCACCCGATCTACGACGTGTGGCTGGTGGATTGTAAGGGCGGCAGCGACATCATCGCCGAGGCGCGCGAGCAGGAGGACGTGCCGGCGATGGCCGCCAAGCCCGAGCGCAAGCGCGGCACGAAGGACGCCGCCAAGACCGTGCAGCAGGTCAACTCCGCCGGCCAGGTCGACGTCGAGGCGCCGCGCGGCGTCCCGGTCCAGCCGCGCCAGAAGCCCTCGCGCAAGTTCTTCCCGTCGAACGAGGGCCCGGCCCCGGCCCCGCCGCAGCCCCCGCAGCCGCAATCGATCTTCGACGCGATCTTCCGCTGACCGCATCCCCCTTTCCCTCCCCCCTGAAGCGGGGGAGGGAAGGGGAGCCTCACGCCTCCGCGGAGCCCGGCCCGAGGGCGGCCAGGGCCTGCGCCCCTCGGACGCTGCCGTCCGTCGGCCAGGCGTTCCAGTCGGCGGCGTGGCCCAGCGCCTCGGCGAGCCGGCGCTTGTAGACGTGGCGCGGCAGCTCCTCGGCGCCGAACTGGGCGAGGTGCTCGGTGACGAACTGGGTGTCGGCGAGGCGGTATCCGCCGGCGCGGAGCCGTCCCATCAGGTGGACGAGGGCGACCTTCGAGGCGTCGCGCACCTCGTGGAACATGCTCTCGCCGAAGAAGGCCGCCCCCATCGAGACCCCGTAGAGGCCGCCGACGAGCCGGCGCGGCTCGCCGGCGTAGACCTCGATCGTGTGGGCGTGGCCGCGGTCGAACAGCGCGCCGTAGAGCTCGCGGATGCGGCCGTTGATCCAGGTGCGCTCGCTCTCGCGGCGCGGGGCGGCGCAGCCGCCGATCACGCCGTCGAAGTCGGTGTCGCTGCGGACCTCGAACACGTCCGAGCGCACCGTGCGCGCGAGCCGCTTCGACACGCGGAACCCGTCGAGCGGCAGCACCCCGCGGGCGCGGGGCTCGACCCAGTACAGCGTCGGGTCGTCGGCGTCCTCGGCCATCGGGAAGATGCCGGCGGCGTAGGCCTTGAGAAGGATCTCGGGCGTGATCTCCACGCGGGTGCCGTCGTGCATGGCGGCGATTCTGGCGTGCGCGCGTCCGGAACGCCAGTGGGGCGGCCGCGCAAATCCACGGCGCCGACGCCGCGGGCCCGACCGGCCGGCGATCGCGATCCTTCTGCGGTTCGATCCGTCCGCATCAGGACCGACCTGCAGGGGCGGCGATCTTTGGAAGCACATCCCCGGCCGCATTGGCTAGGATCATCAGCATCGAACCCAAGAGGTGGCAGCACGCCGCCCGGAGGCCGGCATGATCGTCGCCATGCGCAAGTCCCGACCCGAGGCCCGTCCGATCCCGTCGTGTCGTCGCACCGACGGCACGGGGAAGGATCGCAACACGGCACGGAAGGACGACGGCGATGGGCCATCACGACACGGCATTTGACGCATCCGGCGCGGGACGGACATTCGGATCCCGCACCTTCGCCCTGGCCGCGCGGGCGCACCGCCGGCATTACGGCCGGGCCGCCTTCGCCACCGCC
The DNA here is from genome assembly GCF_022829745.1 of Methylobacterium sp. E-016. NCBI lineage: Bacteria > Pseudomonadati > Pseudomonadota > Alphaproteobacteria > Hyphomicrobiales > Methylobacteriaceae > Methylobacterium > Methylobacterium sp. E-016. Next base: position 207,560 of record NZ_JAKSYF010000079.1, on the reverse strand, counting down.
ATCGACGACGGCCTGATGCCCGACGAGGTGCGCGGCATCCTGGCCGGCCGCAGGATCGTCGACGCCTTCCCGGTGCGCCGGGGCGAGAGCCCGCCGGCCTATGCCGGCCGCGCCGTGGCCGAGATGATGGTCGCCTACCTCGCGAGCGAGACGCCCTGAGCGGCGAAGCGCCCTCGCGGGCGACCCGGCCGACGCGGTCGGCCCGACCCTGATCCCACCCCGAAGTCCAGTCCCACCCTGAAGTCCAGCCATCGGACGACCTGCGCGACGCCGCAGGCGAGAGGTTTCGGCATGCCGATCCACACCCGTCGCCGCATCCCATCCCGGTTCGCGTTCGCCTGCGCCGCCTCCGCCCTCGGCCTCGGTTGCCTCGTCGGCGCGGGCTCGGCCGACACGCGGACCTCCCTGCGGATGGCCTTCGTCGGCGCCTCGACCGATCTGGCGCAGCGTTTCGCCCCGGCGGACGCGGCGGCGCGGGTCGCCCTCGGGCCGGGCGGGGCGGACGTGCGGGTGGCCGGCGACCTGATGGACGGCGTCGCGCTGCGGGTCGAGGCCCTTCTGGCGGCGAACCCGCAGGCCCGCCGCATCCACCTCACCAGCGGCGGCGGCCTGGTCGAGGAGGGCCTGGCGCTGGGGGCGCTGATCGCCGAGCACGGGCTCGACACCTACGTCCCCGACGAATGCGCCTCGGCCTGCACCCTGGCCTTCGTCCGCGGCCGCGCGCGCTACCTCGGCACGGCCGGGCGCCTCGGCTTCCACGCCCCCTACGAGGCCGGCCTGTTCGGGCAGACCTTCGCCGTCGACGCCAGCCCCGAGCGGGCGGCCTATCGCGACGCCGGCCTCGCCGCGGACTTCACGGCGGAGGCGCTGGCGGTCGCCTCCGACGACATCTGGATGCCGGATGCTGAGCGCCTGATCCGGGCCGGCGCCGTCACCGAGGTGGTGGAGCCCGACCGCTTCCCCGACTCGACCCTCGACGACGACGACGGCCCGGAGGCGGCCCGCGCGCAGGTGCTGCGCAACCTGCCGATCCTCGCGCAGGCCGACCCCGCCGCCCTCGACCGCATCGCCGCCTGGTACCGCGACGGCTACCGGAACGGGCGCTCGGAAGCGGACGCCTTCGACGGGTTGCGCGCCCGGGCGAACGACCACCTCAGGGTCCTGTTCCGCCGGGCCGACGACGCGACCATCCGGGCGCTCGGGCATGCGGCGCTCGCAGCGTCGCGGGCGGTGGGGGCGGGCGACGGTGATGCGTGCGAAGCCATCGCCGGCGGCGACGTGGTCGCGATCGACGAGGCCCTGCGGCACGCCGCGCACCCGGTGCCGAGCCTGCCGGCGCTGATCGTGCAGGCGCGACGGCAGAATGCGGCGCCGACCGAGGGAGCCGCCGCGGGCGACGACGCCCGCCCGCGCCGGCACGCCCGGCGCCCGCCGGCGCGCTGCGCGGCCCGGATCGCGGCGCTGCGGCAGGCGCTGGACCGCCCGGCCCGCGAGGCGGCGGCCGAGGTGCGGGGGCTGCTCCTGACGGAGGCGCCGCAGGTCGCCGCGATCGCCGCGCCGTGAGCCTCGCGCGCCGTCCGTCGCCGGGCGACGACCGGTTCCGTCAGCCGCGAAACCGCGGGGACCGGAAGACGAAGGCCGTGGCCGCCCCCGGCACCGGTGAGGATGCGCGGCGCCCGCCGGAGCCGGCGCCGCGGTAAGCCGAGGCTGCACCCCTGATCCGGATTGCGGGCGTGGCCGCTGTCCGGCCGGGGCCGTTTCGGAGCGGACGCGTCCACGCGTCCCTCCCCTCGACGGATCACGGGCTTGCCCGGAATCCGCATCGCTTGCGTGCCCGATTCCGCGTGCCCCCGGTTCGGGCGGGCCCGATTTTGGGGGGGCGGGAAGATCCGAGCGGTGCCCGGGCCGTCTCCCGGCCCGGGCGTCGTCTCACGCCGCCTCGAGCAGGCGGCGGGCGATGACCTGGGCCTGGATCTCGGCCGCGCCCTCGAAGATCGAGAGGATGCGGGCGTCGCAGAGCACGCGGCTGACGGCGTACTCGAGCGCGAAGCCGTTGCCGCCGTGGATCTGCAGGGCGTTGTCGGCCGCCGCCCAGGCGACGCGGGCGCCGAGGAGCTTCGCCATGCCGGCCTCGAGGTCGCAGCGCTTGCCCTCGTCCTTCTCGCGGGCCGAGAAGTAGGTGAGCTGGCGGGCGATGTTGATCTCCACCGCCATCATCGCAAGCTTGTCGGCGACCCGCGGGAAGCTGATCAGGGCTTTTCCGAACTGCATCCGCTCCTCGGCGTAGCGAAGGCCGAGGTCGAGGGCCGACTGGGCGACGCCGATGGCGCGGGCCGCGGTCTGGATGCGGGCCGACTCGAAGGTCTGCATCAGTTGGGCGAAGCCCTTGCCCTCGACCTCGCCGAGGAGGTTGTTGCCCGGCACCTCGAAGTTCTCGAAGGCGAGCTCGTACTCCTTCATGCCGCGGTAGCCGAGCACGTGGATCTCGCCGCCGGTGAGGCCCTGGACCGGGAACGGCTCCGCGTCGGTGCCGCGGGGCTTCTCGGCGATCAGCATCGACAGGCCGCGGTGGCCCTTCTCCTCGGGCTTGGTGCGGACCAGCACCGTCATGATGTCGGCGCGGACGGGATGGGTGATCCAGGTCTTGTTGCCGGAGATCTTCCAGGTCTCGCCGTCCTTCACCGCCTTGGTGCGCAGCGAGGCGAGGTCCGAGCCGGTGTTCGGCTCGGTGAACACGGCCGTCGGCAGGATGTCGCCCGAGGCGATCTTGGGCAGGAAGCGCTGCTTCTGCTCCTCGGTGCCGCCGCACAGGATCAGCTCGGCGGCGATCTCCGAGCGGGTGCCGAGGGAGCCGACGCCGATATAGGCGCGCGACAGCTCCTCGGAGACGACGCACATCGAGATCTTCGGCAGGCCCATGCCGCCGTATTCCTCCGGGATCGTCAGGCCGAAGACGCCGAGCTCGGCCATCTTGGTGACGATCTCCATCGGGATGTAGTCGTTCTTGAGGTGCCACTCGTGCGCCTGGGACACCACCTCGGCCTTGCCGAAACGGCGCATCTCGGAGCGGATCGCCTCCATGTCCTCGTCGAGGCCGGAATCGCCGACGGTGGCCGACGCCACGCCGTCGCGGATCTTCTGGACCAGGGCGGCGCGGTTCTCCGGGGTGTTGCCGTCGGCGATCAGCGCCTCGACCGCGTCGGTGCGGAACTGCTGCACCTCGCGGGCGGTGAGCCCGAGCGAGCCGACCGGGCGCACCATCTCGCCCTGGCTCATCGGGATGCCCGAGACCATCTGCTCGAGGTACTCGCCCGCGCCGATCTTCACGAGCAGCGTCTCGGTCTCGCCGAGGCGGCCGGCCGCGCGCAGGTTGGCGGCGTAGGTGCCGAGCTCGCGCACCGCCTCGCCGTAGGTGGCGATCCAGGCGAGGCCGTGGGCGGCGTGCTGCTCGGCCTCCAGCTTGGCGGCGTCGACCTTGCCGTCCGTGCCCAGCACGCGGGTGCGGACCCGGCGGGTCGCCTCGGCGACGAGACGTTTCGCGGATTCGCCGGCGGCCTGCGTGAGGGCGACGAGATCCTGCGGCTCAGGCTGGAAGGCGGGCGAAGCGGACATGGCTGGCACTTTCGTCTGAACGTTTCCGGTTGCGAGCAATATAGGCCCGATCCACCGGGACGTAGCAAATTCTTGAGGCTCGGAGCCGCAATTCGTCTTGAATTTTCTATCCAGTCGCGTGCAATTTTCCTCAACGCCGCAACCGGTTGGCGAAACCGGCGCGCCGTGGCGGGTGCCGTCGCCGCGCCCTCTCGCCTAGCCCCGGTTCGCCACCGCGACGCCGATCGCGGCCACCGCCATGCCGGCGACCTGGAGCCCGGTCAGCGCCTCGCCGAACATCAGGTAGGCCATGGTCGCCGAGACCGGCGGCACCAGGAACAGCAGCGCCGAGACGCCGGCCACCGCGCCGCGCCGGATCAGCACGAGCAGCAGCAGGATCCCGGCGACGGAGCTGACCAGCACCGACCATGCCATCCCGAGCCAGACCGGCAGCAGCGGCGGCACGGCGAGGCCGTCGCCCGACAGCAGCGCCAGCGGCACCGCGACGCCGCAGGCGCCGACGAACTGCAGGGTCGCGGTGGCCAGCAGGTCGGCGTCGGCGCCGGTGCGCTTCTGCCAGAGCGTGCCCAGGGTGATCGCGGCGACCGCGCCGGCGCAGGCGGCGAGCGCGACCGGCGGGATGCCGGCCGGGTCGGCGGCGCCGATCTTCGGGGCGAGCACGAGCCCGGCCCCGAGGAAGCCGAGCCCGATTCCGCACCAGCGGCGCAGGCTCACCGCCTCGCCGAGCACCGGCCCGGCCAGCATCGCCGTCGCCAGCGGCTGCAGGCTGCCGACGAGGGCCGCGATTCCCGCGGGCAGGCCGCGATGGATCGCCCAGAACACGCCGACGATGTAGCAGCCCTGCATCAGCACGCCCGCGACCATCGCGTCGCGCCATCCCGCGCGGGTCCGCGGCCAGCGGGCGCGAAGCGCGAGGGCGATCGCGCCGAGCACCAGGGCCACGCCGATCACCCGCAACGCCACGAAGGGCAGAGGCTGGGCATGGGGAGCCACGAACCGGGCCGCGATAAAGCCGGTCGCCCAGATCAGGACGAACAGGCTCGGGATCAGGACGTTTGCGAGGAGGGCGGGCATGGTGCCGCGCAGGCAGCACGCGCCGTCCGCGCTGACAACCGAAAAAGCCGGGGCGCCCCCGCCCCGGGACAGGGGGCGCCCCGCCGTTGCCCGAAGGCTTCACCCCGGCACCGAACGCCGCCCCCCGGCCCTCGACGCGTTGACGGGGACGGGAACGCGATCACGTATCCCAAAAAACGCATCCTCCATCGGGTAGCATCGCCGCACGTGACACACGCTTTGACGGAAGGATCTCGGCGATCACCGCGCATCACCTCGCCCCGCACGCGGGGAGAGGCCCGCACGGACCTCGTCGTCCGTGCGGGAAGCGCAGGCGAAGCCGGAGCGGCGGTGAGGGGGCGGCCCCGAAAGAGCCTCCTCCGTCGACGCCCCCTCACCATCGGCTGCCGCCTCGCTTTGCCGACGACGTGGTCGGCAAAGCCCTCTCCCCGCGTGCGGGGAGCGGGGAGGGCGGCATGAAACCCCTCCGCACCGCCCTCGAGGTCGCGGGCATCGCCGCGCAGCGCTTCGTCTCCCATGACGGCTGGGCGATCGCGAGCCACATCGCGCTGTCGATCCTGACCTCGCTGTTCCCGTTCCTGATCCTGCTCGCGGCGCTCGCGGGGCTGCTCGGCACCAAGTCCCTGGCCGACGAGGCCGGCCTGCTAATCTTCGACGCGTGGCCGCGGGAGGTCGCCAAGCCGATCGTCGGCGAGGTCCACCGGGTGCTCACCGAGCAGCGCGGCGGGGTGCTGACGGTCGGCGCGCTGCTGGCGCTGTACTTCTCGTCCTCCGGCGTCGAGAGCCTGCGGGTGGGCTTGAACCGCGCCTACGGCCTGCGCGAGATGCGGCCGTGGTGGCTGACCCGGCTCGAATCGATCGGCTACGTCGTCTGCGGCGCCTGCGCGATGCTGGCCTTCGCGCTGCTGGTGGTGCTCGGCCCGCTGATCTGGCGCAACGTCGTTCTCGTCGCGCCGGGGCTCGAGCCCCTGGGCCTCACCGTCGCGATCGCCCGGATCGGCATCACCGCGCTGCTGCTCGCCGCGGTGCTGATCATCGCCCACAAGTTCGTCGCCGCCGGCCGGCGCTCGTTCCTGGCGGTGCTGCCGGGCATCGGCGTGACGCTGCTGCTGTGGTTCTTCGCCGGGCTCGGCTTCGGGTTCTACCTCGACCGCTTCTCGAACGCCTACGCCTCGACCTACGGCGGCCTCGCCACCGCGATGGTGTTCCTGGTGTTCCTGTACTGGCTCGCGGCGATGTTCCTGTTCGGCGGCGAGATCAACGGCACCGTGATCGCGGCCAAGCGCAGCCGGCTGCGGGCGCGGATGCACGCGCGCCAGGCGCGTCCGCCGGTTGCCTAGGACGAGACGCTTTGCCGGGAACCGAGTCCGCCTCGGGCTGTTGGCCCCAGGACTCCATGTGATCCGAAACCTCATCCGGCCAGCTTCCCCGAAACGGGAGGCGGGCCGTTTTCTTTTGGCCGCTCGCGCCGGCGTCAGCCGACGAGGTCGTCGAGCGTGACCGCGAGGGCGTCCGCGATCCTCCGAAGGGTCTCCACGGTGCCGTCGCGCTTGCCGGTCTCGATCTGCGAGAGGAACGGTTGGGCGATGCCGGCTTGCGCCGCCATTGTGAGCCCGCGATGCTCGCGCCAGACCCGGATGCGGTTGTCGCCGCCGAGCAGCCGGTCCACGACCTCGGCGGGGATCAGCTCCTCCTCGCCGGTCTCAAACTTCAGGCGGAACTGCGCGACGGCGGCCTGGTCGGCCGCGTCCTCCGCGGCCTGGGTCAGCGCGGTGTAGTCGGCCTCGCTCAGGATCACGAGTCGCTCGCCGGCCGGTGTCGTGAAGCGATGCGCGTTCATGGCAACGTCCTCTTCGGTCGGGCGCGATGGCGCGGGAATCGTCGGGATCGACCGCTCAATCGTGGGCGCTTCCCCGGGGCGTCACCTTGATGATCGCGACGATCTCGCCGTCTTCGGTGAACAGGACCCGCCAGTCGCCCACCCGGAGCCGGCAGGCGCTGTCCATGTTCTTCGGGCGCGTCACGTTGTGGGCCTGCGCTGCCGGGTCGGCTGCGTACTGCGTGAGCTTCGAACGAATCATCGCCGACACGTTGGTCGGCATGCGGCTCAGGGTCTTGAGGGCGGCCTTGCCGTAGGCAATTCGCTTCAAGGTCTACCTATATCATATCGCTATATCGGCGCTCGAAGTCCGGGACCGCGCGCGCGGAAGCGCGGTCCCGGTGGTTCGGCTCGACCTCAGGCCGCCAGAGCCAGCACCGCTTCGCCCTCGTCCGCCTCGGCGGCCATGAACTGCGCCCGGGCGAGCTCGGCGAAGCGGCCGTTCTGCGCGACCAGGCCGTCGAAGGTGCCGCTCTCGACGATGCGGCCCTCGTGGAAGACCAGGATGCGGTCGGCGTTGCGGATCGTCGCGAGGCGGTGGGCGATGACGAAGGTGGTGCGGCCTTCCATCACGGCTTCCAGCGCGCCCTGCAGGCGGCGCTCGGTGGCGGCGTCGAGCGCGCTCGTCGCCTCGTCGAGGATCAGGATCGGCGGGTTCTTCAGGATCGCCCGGGCGATCGAGAGGCGCTGGCGCTCGCCGCCCGAGAGCGAGCGGCCGCGCTCGCCGATCACCGTGTCGAGGCCGTCGGGCTGGCGCGCCATGAAGGCGGAGGCCTGGGCGCGCTCCAGGGCGTCGAGCATCTCGGCATCGGTGGCGTCCGGGCGGCCGACCTGGAGGTTCTCGCGGATCGAGCGGGCGAACAGCATCGGCTCCTGGAACACCACGCCGATGTTGTGGCGCAGCGACGACACCGCGACGTCGCGGATGTCCATCCCGTCGATGCGGATCGCGCCGGCGCCCGGGTCGAAGCTGCGGTGCAGCAGGCCCAGCGTCGTCGACTTGCCCGAGCCGGTGGTGCCGACGAGCGCGATGGTCTCGCCGGCGCGGGCCGCGAACGACACCCCGTCGAGCGCCTTGCGGCGGCCGTCGTAGGAGAACCCGACGCCCTCGAACTCGACCTCGCCGGCGAAGCGGGCGACCTGGACGGCGTGCGAGCGGTCGCGGACGGCCGGCACCGTGTCGAAGATCGTGAAGAACTCGGCGATCTTCGGCGCCTGCTGGAACAGGCCGTTGACGAAGCCGACCACGTGGTCGAGGCGCGTCACCAGGGCGGTGGCGAGGCTCATGAAGGCGACGACCTCGCCGACCGAGGTCTGGCCGGCCTGGTAGAGCATGATGCCGGTGACGAACACCGCGGTCATGGTGATGGTGGCCGACGCGCGGGTCGCGACGTTGGCCAGCGCCCACCACGACAGCACCGGGATCTGCGCGGCGAGCAGGTTGCCGATGATGTCGCGCATCGCGTCCTTCTCGGCCTTGGCGCGGGTGAAGGACTGGATCACGGCGACGTTGCCGAGCGCGTCGGAGGCGTGCGCGGCCAGGCCCGAATTGTAGAACTCGACCTCGCCCTGCAGCGTCTCGGTGCGGCGCATGACGAAGGTGGTCAGCGCGGTGAAGACCAGCACCAGCACGAGCAGGATCGAGCCGAGCTGCCAGTTCACGAACAGCGTCATCGGCAGCAGCACGCCGAGCGAGACCAGGGCCGCGAAGTGGTCGCGGAAGAAGCCGAGCCACAGGGCCGACATGCCGTTGGTGCCCTCCAGCATCGCCTTCAGCACGCGGCCGGAATGGTTCGCCGAGTGGAAGGCGAGCGGCAGGTCGAGGACGTGCTCGAAGTAGTTCGCCATGGTGGAGAGGCGATTGCGGTGGGCTAGCCGGTCGGCGTGGAGCGCAATGGAGACGCCTGCCGCGATGGTGAAGAAGCCGAACGCGACCCAGGCCGCGATCAGCGGCAGCATGGTCTGCAGGCCGTTGCCGCCGCGCTTGAGGTGGGTCAGCCCGTCGATGATGCGGCCCATGATCAGGGGTTCGGCGAAGGCCGCCACCGCCAGCGCGACGTTGGCGAACCCGAGGCCGATGGCGAGCCGCTTGTCGTTGCCCAGAAGGCTCAGAACGCGCGCGTACAGACGAAACAGCGACATGTCAGCTCCGAACACCGACCTCAGGCGCGCCCCGTGTTGTCCGGGCCCAGCGCGCTCTTCCCCCTCGAACCCGGTCCGCGGCTGCGGTCCGGGTCTTCCTTCTTCCGTCGCGCTCCGTCCGATCGCCGGAACGGTGAATTCGGGAGTCCCGAGCACCGGGCTCCCAAACGCTTGGCGCGACGGGACTTATGCCAGGGGCTGGCTGAACGGCGCCTGACGGATCCGCCGCGCTGCGGGGAGGCCTTTACGGTTCGTTCAGCAAGATTTCCTAACCTCGTCCCCGAGGGCTCCACAAGCGCGCGATGCGCGCAGGCGCGCGAATTTCTCGCATCGCGCGTCGTGCACGGGGATCTCGCGACCGCGACGTTCGGGCCGGCCGCGCCACAGGCCCCCGGGCCACATGATCGGGCGCCGACGGCGCCGGCCGGAACCTCGCGCGCCGACGCTGCGCCGGATGCCCGACCGCATCGCGGATCACGGGGATCGAGCCCGATCGAGGATGCGCCGACGGGGACCTGCCCCGGGCCGGCGGCTCAGCGCGCCGCGCCGATCTCGCGCAGGTACCGCGCCGTCCCGGGGTTGAGGCTCCCCGCCGGCACCGTGGCGGCGAGGTTCGCGGGATCGCTGTCGCGTCCCTGCGGCAGGCGCCCGGCCAGCCCGGCGCCGGCCCGTCCGATCGCCGCGACCAGGCGGTGGGCCGCCTCGGGGTCGAGGCCCGGCCGGGCGAGGACGAGGCTCCACGAGCCCACGGTCTCGATCGCCGAATCCTGCCCGCGGAAGCTGCCGGCCGGCACGGTCATGCGGCGCAGCGAGGGCCGCGCGGCGAGCGCCCGGTCGATCGCCTGCGGCGACGGGCCGACGAAGCGGGCGCCGCCGGGCATCGCCGCGACCGCCGCGAAACCCGGCCAGCCGATGCCGCCGCCCCAGAGCGCGGCTGCGCGCCCGTCGGCGACCATGGCCGGGCCGTCGCCGGCATGCTCCAGGAGGATCGGGACGATGTCGCGCTCCGGGTCGAGGCCGGAGGCGGCGAGCACCGCGCGGCCCATCACCGTCAGCCCGGAATTCCGGGTGCCGAGCGCGACGGGCTTGCCGGCGAGGTCGGCGAGGGTACGGACCGGGCTCGCCGCCGCGACCACGAGCAGGCCGGGCGTGGCGTACATCGGCGCGACCGCGGTGAGCCGCGGGCCGTCACCCGCCGCCAGCGCGTCGTAGGCGAACTCGCCCTGCACCAGCGCGAGGTCGAGGGCGCCCTCGCGCAGCAGCCGGACGTTCTCGGCCGAGCCGCCGGTGGCGCGGGTCTCCAGGGTCAGGTCGGGGTCGACCGCGCGGACCGAGGCCGCCAGCGCTGCGCCGTAGGCCGGAAAGCCGCCGCCCGGGGTGGCGGTGCCGAGGACGAGGCGAAGCGGCTCGGCCCGCGCGGACGAGGCGAGCATCAGGCAGAGAGCGACCAGAACAGGCTTCACCCGCATCGCACGTGTCCGCCTCCGCGCCGGGGCCGTCGCTCGGCCGTCATTTCGCGGTCAGCAGCGCCCAGTAGACCTTGTACTTCGATCCGGGCGCGTAGGCGGTGGCGATGCCCATGCGGGCGGCCTTCGGATCGAGCATCACGGCGTTGTGGGGCGGGCTGTCGCGCCAGCCGGAGAAGGCCTCGGCGAGGGTGTGGTAGCCGGCCGACAGGTTGGCGTTGGCCGACGCGAAGCCGAGCCGCTCGACGGCGCCCTTCACGGTCTGCGCCTTGCTCGGCCGGTCGGCGAGCGCCATCGACGCCGCCTCGGCCTCGGCGAGCTTCTGGAGCTCGGGGTCGAGGGCGAGCGCCGCCTCGCCGCGACCGCGGCGATAGGCCGAGATCATGTCGCGCGCGGCTTCGGTGTCGACGTGGGCCGCGTTGTTCGACAGGGGCAGGTAGAGGCTCGGCAGCGCCGCGGTGGTCTGCGTGTCGGTGGCGCACCCGGCCAGCAGCGCCGCGCCGGCGAGCAGCAGGGCGCCCGCGCCGTATCGTCCGATGCTGCCCACGTGTCCGATCCGCCGCTCGCCATCGGCCCGCGTCGATCGGGCCACCGCCGCGACATATAGGGTGCCCGGGGGCGCCGTGCAGCGGCGACGCGCATCAGGATTGACGAACCCTTCACCGGCTCGCGCTTAAGCTGTACCGAATGGAGCCGTCGATGCCGGGCCGTCCCGGCGCGCTCCGGTCCGGGTCGGGAATCGCGTGGGAATTATCGAGGCGAACCTACGGGGCGGCTTCGTCGGTGCGACGTCGCCCGCCGCATGACCGGACCGCCCATCCACCCCGACGTCGCCGCGGCGTCGGCGACGATCCGCTCGGCCGAGGCGCAATTGCGCCTGATTCGCCGGGACGCCGAGCGGCTGGCCGAGCGCCAGCGCACCTTCGACCGGGCCGCGGCCGCGGCCGGGATCGGGGTGTGGGAATGCCGCCTGCGCGACGAGGCGATCGACTGGTCCTCCGGCGTCTACGACTTGTTCGGCATCCCGCGCGGGACGGCCCTGTCGCGCGGGCGCGCCCTCGAGCACTACCCGGAGGCCTCGCGCCGCGCCCTCGAGGCGGCCCGCTCGCGAGCGATCGCCGAGCGGACCGGCTTCCGCCTCGACACCGAGATCCGCACCGCCGCCGGGCAACTCCGCTGGATCCGCCTGACCGCCACGGTGGAGGCGCACGCGGGCGTCGCGGTGCGGCTGTTCGGGATCAAGCAGGACATCACCGACGAGAGGCTGGCCGCCGAGGCGGCGCGCCGACGGGCCGATCTCGACGGGATGACGGGCCTCGCCAACCGGATGTGCTTCGAGGACCGGCTCGCGTTCCTGTGCCGGCAAGGCGCGGGCCTGCTCGTTCTCGTCGACCTCGACGGCTTCAAGGCGGTCAACGACGGCTTCGGGCATGCGGCGGGCGATGCCTGCCTCCGGGAGGCGGCCGACCGCATCGCCGGGCTCTGCCGCCGGGCCGACCTCGTGGCGCGGATCGGCGGCGACGAATTCGCCATCCTGCTCGGCGGCCACGGCAGCGCGCGCGGCGCCGAAGCCCTGGCGGGGTGGATCGTCCATGCGATGGGCCGCCCGATGCAGGTCGGCGGCGTCACGATCCGGGTCGGCGCCTCGGTCGGCATCGCCGCCGTCGCGGGCGGCGGGCCGGCGGATGCCTTCGCCCGCGCCGACGCGGCGCTCTACGCCGCCAAGCGCGCCGGGCGGAACACCTTCCGCACGCACGGCGCATCGATCCGCTTCGCCTGACCGGCCGGCATCGCGCCCTCGAGTCCCGGGGGGGTGGGCGACGGCTACGCGCGTCCGGCTCCCGCCGCCATCGCCGCCGCCGCCGCGTCGAGCCCCCAGGCGAGGAGGTCCTTGGCTTCCGCGGCGGTCGGCGCCTCGGTGTAGCACCGCAGCTCGGGGGCGTTGCCCGAGGCGCGGAAGTGGATCGTGCGGCCGCCGTCGAGCGCGATCCGGATCCCATCCTGCGCGTCGACCGCCTCCGGGGTGCCGACCGGCTGCAGGAAGGTCCGGCGGAACGACGCGTCGCCGAGGCTTTGCAGGAGGGCGCCGCTGCGCTCGGCCGGCGTGTCGGGCAGCCGGTCGCTCGCCATCTCGCCGACGTTCAGCGAGGCCACGAGGTCGGCCAGCGCCAGCCCCGCCTGCCGGGATGCGGCCAGCGTCGCCAGGATGGGCAGCATCGCGTCGCGCGTCGGCAGGGCGGGCAGGACCTTGTCGCCGACCGCGACGTCGGAGCCGAGCAGGAAGCCGCCGTTCGCCTCGAAGCCGGCGACCGCCTTCGCCCCCGCCCGCCGCGCCTGCTCCATGCCGGCGATGACGAAGGGCGAGCCGACGCGGGTGCGCATCACCTGCCCGAACCCGCCGGCCTGCTCGATCGCCGAGCCGGCGGTGACGGGCACCACCACCGCGTCGACGCCGAGATGGCGCGCGGTGATCAGGCCGAGCACGTCGCCGCGCACGATCCCGCCGGCGGCGTCCGCGACCAGCGGCCGGTCGGCGTCGCCGTCGGTGGTGACCAGGGCGTCGAAGTCGCCCGAGGCCATGACCTCGGCGATGAAGGCGACGTCCTCCGGGCGGTGGGCCTCGGTGTCGATCGGGACGAAGGTCTCCGAGCGGCCGATCGGCGTGACCTCGGCGCCGAACGCCGCCAGCAGGTCGGTGAGCAGGTCGCGGGCGACCGAGCTCTGCTGGTAGGCGGCGACGCGGATCCCGCTCAGGGTGTCGGGCGGGAAGACGTCGCCGTAGCGGCGCCGGTAGCGGTCGATCACGTCCGGGTCCGGCGTCGCGGCGACGGGGGCCGCCATGGTCCCGGCCGCGGCGACGTCGCCGAGGGCGGCGAGGATCGCGACCTCGTCGGCCTTGGTGATCTCGCCGTCGGGCCGGTAGAACTTCAGGCCGTTGCGGTCCTGCGGGATGTGGCTGCCGGTGACCATCACGGCGCAGGCCCCGCGCCGCATCGCCTCGAGCGCCAGCGCCGGCGTCGGAAGCGCGCCGCAATCGATCGCCGCGAAGCCCGCCGCGGCGGCGGCGGTGGCGACGGTGGCGGCGATGCCGGCGCTGCTGTCGCGCAGGTCGCGCCCGATCACCACGGTGCGGCCCGGGCAGCACGCCGCGCCGACGGAGCGGAAGAACGCCTCGGCATAGGCGTAGCTCGGCCACCCGACGAGGTCCGTCACCAGGCCGCGCAGGCCGCTCGTCCCGAACTTCAGGCTGCTCACGACGGCCTCTCCACGCCTCTCACCGATCGTCGACGAAATTCTCTTACCGCGCGGATCGGCCCAGCGTCGCCCTGGCATGCTCGAGCACGTCGGCGAGCGCCGCGTCCCAGTCGGCCTTGGGCGTCCAGCCGGTGGCCTCCGTGAGCCGCGTCGCGTCGCCGGCCGCCACCGGGATCTCCGACGGGCGCATCCGGTCCGGTGCGACCCGGACCTCGAACGGCACCCGCGCGTGCCGGCGCAGGTCGTCCACCACGCTGGCGATGCTGCGCGGCCGCCCCGAGGCGACGTTGAACACCGACCCGTCCGCGATGTCCAGGCCGCGCCCGATCAGATCGACATAGGCCCGCACCACGTCGCCGACCGGCAGGAAGTCGCGCTCGGCCGCGAGGTTGCCCACCGCCAGCACCGGCGCCACCAGCCCGGCCTCGATCCGCGCGATCTGGCCGGCGAAGGACGGCACCACGAAGCGCTCGTCCTGGCCGGCCCCGATCTGGTTGAACGGCCGCAGGATCACCAGCCGCACCTCCGCCTTGGCCAGCAGGTCGCGCAGGATCGTCTCGCCGAACCACTTCGAGCGGGCATACGGCCCCTGCGGATCGGGCACCGCCGCCTCGGTCAGCGGACGGCCGGCCAGGAACGCCCGGCCGTAGACCTCGCCCGAGCTGACGAACAGGAAGCCCGCGCCGGGGGCGGATCGCGCCACCGCCTCGGCGAGGTTCAGGAGCCCGACGAGGTTGACCCGCCAGGTCTCCCCCGGCGCATCCGCCGATTGCTGCACCGAGGCCATCGCGGCCAGGTGCAGCACGTCGGTCGGGCGGAACGCGGCGACGCTGGCGTGCAGCGCCGCCTCGTCCAGCAGGTCGACCGTCTCGTAGGCGGCCCGCTCCGGCAGGACGGCCGGGCGGCCGCGGCCGATGCCGAGGATCCGGTCCGCGGCCCCGGTGCCGGCCGACAGCGCCGCCAGCGCGTGTCGCCCGACGAAGCCGGCCGCCCCCGTGACCAGGATGCGCTTCACGGGCGCACGCGGCTCCGCACGCGGGCCGGGGCCGTCGCGCTGCGGCGCAGGCCGGTCACGTGCGCCCGCCCAGGCGCTTCAGGTCGGCCTCGACCATTTCCTGGATCATCGCCTCGAGCGAGATCTCGGCCTTCCAGCCGAAGGCGGCCTCGGCCTTGGCCGGGTTGCCCAGCAGCACCTCGACCTCGGCCGGCCGGTACAGCTTCTCGTCGATGACGAGGTGGTCGTCGATGACGAGATTCACATGCGCGAAGGCGAGCGCGCACATGTCGCGCACCGTGGTGGTGCGGCCGGTGGCGATCACGAAGTCGTCGGGCTTGTCCTGCTGCAGCATCATCCACATCGCCCTTGTGTAGTCCTTGGCGTGGCCCCAGTCGCGCTTGGCGTCGATATTGCCCAGCCGCAGCTCCTTCGCCAACCCGAGCTTGATCCGCGCGACCCCGTCGGTGACCTTGCGGGTAACGAACTCGACCCCGCGCAGCGGGCTCTCGTGGTTGAACAGGATCCCGTTCGAGGCGTGCAGGGCGAAGCTCTCGCGGTAGTTGACCGTCATCCAGTGCGCGTAGAGCTTGGCGACGCCGTAGGGCGAGCGCGGGTAGAACGGCGTCGCCTCGCTCTGCACCTGCTCCTGGATCAGGCCGAACATCTCCGACGACGAGGCCTGGTAGTAGCGCGCGTCGGGCTTGAGGGTGCGCACGCATTCGAGCAGGTTGACCGCGCCCAAGCCCGTGATCTGCCCGGTCAGCAGCGGCTGCTGCCACGAGGCGGTGACGAACGACTGCGCGGCCAGATTGTAGACCTCGTCCGGCTGCACGGCTTGAACGATGCGGGCCAGGCTCGACAGGTCGAGCAGGTTGCCGTCGTGGAGCTCCACGTCGTTCTCGATCCCGAGCCACTTCAGCCGGTGGTCGAACACCCCGGCATGGCTCGAGCGCCGCACCACCCCGTGCACCGCGTAGCCCTTCGACAGCAGCAGCTGCGCGAGATACGCCCCGTCCTGCCCGGTGATGCCGGTGATCAGTGCCGTCTTGGTGCTCATCTGCGAAGCCTCTCCCTCTGAACGTGACATTCCGTCGGTCGATGAGCGAGAGGCCGCCGCGATTCGCGACTGCATATCCGCCGGCACCCGGGCCTTCAACGCGTGAACGGCCCGACATCCGTGGCCGATCCGCGGGCGGCGTGCGGGTCCGGGCCCTCGGCGGCCGTCGCGTCGCCCGCGGCGTCGCGCGTCCGCCGCCTGCGCGAATCATCCCGCCCTCTCGCGAACGATGCGGAAGGTTTGGCCAAGGACGCCCGTCCCTGCAACCCAAGCGAGTATGATCGCGCGATATATCTACCGAGGCGTGCTTTCGGCGCCGCCGGCGCGCTACCGCGCGCCGATCGCGCTCAGGTCGCGCCGTCCGTCGCGGCCCTCCTCGGCGGCCGGCGGGCGGAACCGGCCGGCGATCTCCGAGAACGCGTCCTGCATCCCGTCGAGGCCCTGCACCGTGACGATGCTGGAGCCCGGCCCGAGCGGCGGGATGAAGCCCGCCTCGGACAGGGTCCTGAACACCGAGAAGTTCAGGTCGTTCTGCACCTTCTGGCCGAGGCTGACGTCGACGATCATCACCACGAGCTCGAACTCGAGGAACGGGTCGCCGATCTTGCGGAACACCACGCGCGGCGCCGGCTCCTTCAGCACGTCGGCGTGCTGGGCGGCGCAGGCGAGCAGCATCTCGGCGGCGCGCGCCGGGTCCTGGTTGCGCAGCACGTTGACCACCAGCGAGACCCGGCCCGTCCGGTCGCCGCGGACGCGGTTCTTGACGATGCCGGAGATCAGGTTCGAGTTCGGGACGATCACCGCCGAGCGGTCGAAGGTCTGGATCTCGGTGGAGCGCACCGAGATGCGCTTCACGATGCCCTCCGAGTCGCCGATCACCACCTGGTCGCCGACGCGGATCGGCCGCTCCCAGAGCAGGAGCAGGCCCGAGACGAAGTTGTTGACGATCGATTGCAGGCCGAAACCGATGCCGACCGAGAGCGCGCCGGCCACGATCGTCAGCTTCTCGAGGCTGAGGCCGAGATAGGAGAAGGCCAGCGCCAGGGCGAGCAGGAAGCCGCAATAGCCCGACACCGTCGAGATCGAGTTGCGCAGGCCCGCGTCGAGGTCGGTGGCGGGCAGGTAGACCTGATCGAGCCAGCGTTGGACCGCGCGGGTGATGGCGATGCCGAGGACCAGGATCCCGAGACCGAGCGCGATCGTCGAGAGCGAGATCGTGACGTCGCCGACCTTGAAGCCGAAGAAGGCCTGCCGGATCGAGGAGACGATGTCGGTCGAATCGAGGCCCCAGGGCGCGAGCACCAGGAGCGCCACGATCAGGAACAGCAGCACCCGCGCGGCACCGGTGGAGAGCACCGCGATCTGGTTGAGCGAACGCTTGCGCAGGCCGGTATTGGCCTGGAGCGCGGTGGCGAGCCGGGTGTCGTCCGAGAGCGAGCCTCCGACGAAGGTGTCGGCGCTCTGCACCAGCAGGTAGAGCAGCACCAGCAGGCTCGCGGTCCAGACCAGCTGGTCGATCACGAACGCCGCGAAGGCGACGTAGCCGACGAGGGCGGCGACGCCGATGACGGCCACCGCCGCCCAGCCGACGAGCCGGGCCGGGCCGCCGATGCCGGTGGTGGTCTTCGTCGGCACGTAGGGGCCGAAGCAGGCCTCCTCTTCCTCCTCCTTGTCGGCGAAGCGGTGCAGGCCGATGGCGAGGATCAGCGCGGTGGCGACCGCGCCGATGCCGCGGGTGGCGATCGAGATCGGCAGCGCCGCCGAGATGCCCGAGTTCAGCGCCTCGATCGACTTCACCACGGTGATCACCGTGGCGATGCCGACCGCGAGCCGCGTCACCCGGATCGCCGCCGCGTCGCTCACCGGCGCCGGCCGCCACTGCGGCTTGTCCGGCGAGAGCAGGCCGTCGCACAGGGCCTCGACGAAGGCGATGAAGGCGAGGCCGGCCAGGATCGCGCCGGCCACCGGAAGCAGCCGGGAGGGCAGCAGGTCGGTGGCGTCGAGGGCGTAGTACACCGTGTAGGATCCGATCACCGCCGGCACGGTGCCGAGCAGCAGCACCCGCCACGCGCCGAGCAGGGTCTGGCGCCGGCTCGGGTCGGTCATCGCCGCGTCGCGCCGGCCGAGCCGCGGGGCGATGTTGCGCCGGCCGAAATACAGCGCCACGGACACGCCGAAGGCGAGGCCGAGCATCAGCAGGTTGCCGAGCGTTCCGTTGCGCGAGAATAGCAGCAGGATGTCGGACAGCGCGCTCTGGAGCGAGCGGATGTCGCGGGGGACGTCGGCCGCGACCCGGCTCCAGAGCTGCGGGCTGACCAGCGCCTGGCTGCGCTCGAACAGCCCCTTGGTGAAGGATTCCCGGCGCCGGTTCGAGACCCGGTCGATGATCTGGTCGCCCTGGACGAGGAGCGAGCGCGCCAGCCGCTGGGTCTCGTCGATGCGCGAGACCGCCGCGTCGCGCTCGACCCGCTCCTGGGCCACCTCCGGGCTCTCCTCGGCGTCCTTCGGCTTCGGCCCGAGCTGGGTCAGGCGCTCCCGGGCCGATTCCAGCGGCGCGTCGAGACGGCCGATGATCGTGCGGATCTCGTCGGTGACCGGGCCGACGCCGTCGCGGATGGCGGAGAGCTCCGGCGTGCCGAGATCGGTGCGGGCCAGCTCCTTCTCGCGCGCGGCGAGGTCGTTCTTGGCCGCGTCGAGCCTGGCCCGGACCGCCTTGAGCGCCTCGGACATCTCGGGTTTCGGAGGGGCCGGCTTGGCGTCCGCCGGTTTCGCCTCGACCGGCTTGCCATCCGAAGACTTGCCATCCGAAGACTTGCCGTCCGCAGACTTGCCATCCGAGGACTTGCCGTCCGCAGACTTGGCCTCGGCCGGTTTGCCGTCGGGCGCCTTCTCGGCCTTGGCGGGGGCCGTCGGCTGCGCGGCGGGCGCCTGCGCCTGCACGAGGCCGGGCGCGAGCAGCAGCGCCGCCAGCCAGGCGACGATCACCGGACGGATCGGGCTGCGCAGGCGCGTTTCGCGGGCGGTTCGGCTGCGCGCGGACGGGCGACGGCTCATCGAATTCCTTGGGTGCTCGGCGGCGGGGCAGGGTGGGGCGAAAAGGGGCGTGGGCGACGCGGCGCTCGTCCGCGACGCCCTGCCGCAAAAGACGCTTCGTGTCGCCGATCAATGGGGCGAAAGCGTGCCACGTCGGCCCGAGGGCGCCCGGGGGAGACGATAATCCTCTCTCCCGGCGCCGTCCCGACGCGGTCGCGGAACGCGCCGGCCATGCCGGTTCGCGATCGGCGGGCCTCCCCCGCAGCGGCGTATCGCTCGGGCGCGTTCACGTCGCCGTGAGATCGAAGAGGCGGCGGGCCGCGCCCGAGCCCGCCCGCCGAGACGACCGTGCGGGCGGCGCCGCCCTGTCCCTTTGAGAGGCAGCGCTATCATCTCCGCGCGTAGCATCGTTTTAATGATAACCAGTCATGAACAGCGCGGACCGAACAGCAAGGTAGGCTGAAATAGAGACCCGAGCGACGCAAATAGCGCCGAATGGGTCTGGAAATAAGAAAATAATCAAGCGTCACGATCGGGAAGTCGCGTCGAGCAAAGACACCAGCACACTTGCCTGAAACGTCGGGCGTCATCCGACGATCACGGCAGGATTTGACCAACAATCGAAATCCACCCCGGGCATGCGCGCCCTGCGCACGCGTGCCGGCGGCATCGCCTTGCCTGTCCAGATCTCTGCGTTGCGTTCCTTGAGGACATACCGGCCGTCATGCCCAGCCATCGACCCTGCGACCGCCCCGCTGCGCGCCTGCACCGCGACCTCCTGACCACGACCGCCTTGGCCCTGGCGCTCGGCCTCGCCGCGACGGGCTCGGCCTCGGCACAGGCCTACAATGCCGGCACCGGCGCCACCTCGGCCGGAGCGAATTCGACCGCGGTCGGCCCGAACGCCGCGGCCGGCGGCGACGAGTCCTTCGCCGGCGGCTACAACGCGAGCTCGTCCGGTGCCGGATCCGTGGCGATCGGCTCGGGCGCCGCCGCGCAATCGGCGACGACCAACCAGGGCATCATCAACTACCGGGACGCCAACGGCGTCGGCAACCCGACGGCCGGGACCGGGGGCGACATCCGGAACGGCGCGAACGGCAGCACCACGCCGCCGGGTCCCGGTGAGGTCAATGCCGGCGCGCAGCCGTCGGGCACCGCGATCGGCAAGAAGTCCACCGTCGGCGCCGCCGGCGGCGTCGCCGTCGGCTACAACAACGCGGCCGGCACCGGGACCTTCAACTCGACCGCGATCGGCGCCAACAACGCCGCGTCCGGCTCCTACGGCGTCGCGATCGGCTACGCCAACATCGCCACCGGCCGCTCGACCCTGTCGCTCGGAACCAACAACCAGGCACTCGGCGACGTCGCCATCGCCCTGGGACGGCAATCCTACGCGGTCGGCGACTTCTCGTTCGCCCAGGGCTTCATCGCCAGCGCCTACGGGCAGGATGCGCTGGCGCTCGGCCGGCTCTCCGTCGCCGGCGAGACCGGCAGCAACCCGACCGCCAGCAACATCGCGATCGGCGACAATTCCAACGCCGTCGGCGGCTCGGCGCTGGCGCTCGGCAGCGGCGCCTCGGCGACCAAGGCGCGCTCGGTGGCGCTCGGCGCCGGCTCGATGGCGCTGCGCGGCACCTTGAGCGGCACCGAGGCCTACACCACGACCACCCTCTCCTCGGCCAACACCGAGCTCTCGGTCGGCGCGGCGGGCGCGGAGCGGCAGATCACCAACGTCGCCGGCGGCCAGCAGGACACCGACGCGGTCAACCTGCGCCAGCTCCGCTCGGTCGGGAACGGCGTCGCCGGGAACGCGACCGCGCTCGGGGGCAGCTTAGGCAGCGACGGCACCTACACGGCGCCGAGCTACAGCTACAACGGAAAGCCCTACGCCACCGTGCCCGGCGTCGTCGGCGCCATCGACCAGCTCGGCCTGCGCTACGACACCGACGGTTCGGGCAACCGGCTCGCCAGCATCGACCTGACCCGCGGCGGCAGCGTCGGCTCGGCGGTCGGCATCACCGGGCTCGCGCCGGCGACGACCGACAGCGGCGCCGTGGCGCTGTCGCAGATGCCGCTGCGATATTCCACGTCGGTGGACCCGACGACCGCGAACCCGGCCACGCCCTCGAACGACGCGACGCTGGTCGGCGCCAACGGCGGCGCTCCGGTCGCCCTGCACAACGTCGCCCCGGGAAGCCTCGCCTCGGGCTCGACCGACGCGGTCAACGGCGGCCAGCTGTTCACGACGAACCAGGCCGTGGCGACGAACGCCGGCAACCTCACCGCGCTGCGCAGCGGCCTCGACGCCGGCACGATCGGCCTCGTCCAGCAGGATGCCGCGAGCCGCACCATCACGGTCGGCTCGGCCACCGACGGCAGCGTGGTCGACTTCACCGGCACCGCGGGCGCGCGCCGCCTGACCGGGCTCGCCGCCGGCAGCGCCGACGGCGACGCGGCGACGGTCGGCCAGCTTCGCCTCGGCGGCAACGCCGTGATGCAGATCTTCGGGGCGGGCGCCGCGTTCAACCCGGTGACCGGCGCGTTCACCGCCCCGGCCTACGCCGTCGGCGGCCAGACCTACGGCGACGTCGGCTCGGCGCTCGCGGCGACCAACCGCCTCGCGGTGCAGTACGTGCCGGACGGAGCGAACAACCCGACGGGCGTGGTCGACCTCGCCCGGGGCAACGGCGGCAACGCGGTCGCGCTACGCGGCGTCTCGGCCGGCCGCCTCGCCGCGGGCTCGACCGATGCGGTCAACGGCGACCAGCTCTACGCCACGAACCTCCGGGTCGCGACCAACACCAGCGACATCGCCACCAACGCGGGCGCGATCGGCACCCTGCGCCAGGGCATCACCGACGGCACGATCGGCCTGGTGCAGCAGGACCCGACGAGCCGCGCGATCCTGGTCGCCGCGGCGACGGACGGGGCGCTCGTCGACTTCCGCAACAGCGCCGGCAACGGCCGCGTCCTGCGCGGCGTCTCCGCCGGCGCGGTCGCCGCCGGTTCGGACGAGGCGGTCAACGGCAGCCAGCTCTACGACACCAACCAGGCGGTGGCGGCCAACGGCGCCCAGACCAGCACCCTGCAATCGGCGATCGGAGCCGGCACGATCGGCCTGGTGCAGCAGGACCCGACCACCCGCGACATCGCCGTCGGCGCGGGTACGGACGGCACCCGCCTGACCCTGCGCAACGCCTCGGGCGGCACCCGCCTGCTCACCGGCCTCAGCGACGGCACCATCGCCACCGGCTCGGCCGATGCGGTGACCGGGGGGCAGCTCTACGACACCAACCAGGCGGTGGCGGCGAATGCCAGCGGGCTCGCCGCCACGAACGGCAACCTCGCGAGCCTCCAGAGCGGCATCGTGCAGGGCACGGTCGGCCTGCTGCGGCAGGACCAGGCCAGCCGCGAGCTGAGCATCGGCGCCGTGACCGACGGCACGGTGCTGAACCTCGCCAATGCCGGCGGCACCGGCCGCACCGTCGCCGGCGTCGCGGCGGGGACGCTGTCGGCGGCCTCCAACGAGGCGGTCAACGGCAGCCAGCTCTACGCGACGAACCAGGCGGTCGCGGGCCTGTCGGCGGGGGTCGCCAACGGCACCGTCGGCCTGGTCCAGCAGGATCAGGCGACGCGCGGGCTGACCGTCGGCGCCAATACCGACGGCACCACGGTGAGCTTCGCCGACCGCAACGGCACGGCGCGCACGCTCACCGGAATCGCCGGCGGCCGGATCGCCGCGGGCTCGACCGAGGCGGTCGACGGCGGGCAGGTCTACGGGCTCTCCGCCTCGCTGGCCAAGAGCCTCGGCGGCGGCGCGGGCGTGGCCGCCGACGGGTCGGTGACCGCACCGAGCTACGCGATCCAGGGCTCGCGCTTCGGCGACGTCGGCTCGGCGCTCGGCAGCCTCGACGCCGCGGTGACCAACCTCAACACCGTCGGTAGCCGCTACGTGGCGGTGCGCAGCACCGGTGCCGCGGCCCAGGCCACCGGCGCCGACAGCGTCGCCATCGGCCCGGCCTCGGTGGCGAGCGCGGCCGGCGGCGTCGCGCTCGGCGCCAACGCGGTCGCCCGCCGCGCCGGGCTCTCGGGGGCCGCCGAGGCGTTCTCGGGGGCCGCCGTCGCCTCGACCGCGGGCGCCGTCTCGGTCGGGGCCGAGGGCGCGGAGCGGCAGATCGTCAACGTCGCCGGCGGCACGCAGGACACGGATGCGGTCAACCTGCGCCAGCTCCGCGCGGTCGGCGGCAACCTCGCCGGCGCGCTGGGCGGCGGCGCGGGCTTTGCCGCCGACGGCAGCTTCACCGGGCCGACCTATGCCATCGGCGGCAAGGCGTATTCCGGCGTCGGCGACGCGCTCGCGGCGGTCGACACCTTCGCCGTCAAGTACGACGTCGACCCGGCGACCGGCGGGCGCGGGCAGTCGCTGACGCTGGCCGGCAGCGACCCGAACCAGCCGGTGCTGATCCGCAACGTCGCCGCCGGCGTGCTGCCGACCGACGCCGCCAATCTCGGCCAGGTCACGGGGCAGGTCGCGACCGCGAAGGCGCAGAGCTTCGCCTATACCGACCAGCGGGTGCAGGCGAGCTACGCCGCGAGCACGGCCTACACCGACGCCCGCGTCGCGCCGCTGGAGAAGCAGATGACCGCCTTCGGCAGCCAGCTCGCCGGCCTGCAGAACGAGGTCGGGCAGGTCCGCCAGGAGGCGCGCCGCGGCGCGGCGATCGGCCTGGCCGCCGCCTCGCTCCGCTTCGACGACCGCCCGGGCAAGCTGAGCATGGCCGCCGGCGGCGGCGTGTGGCGCGGCGAGGGCGCGGCCTCGATGGGCATCGGCTACACGCTCCCCGACGGGTCCGCGCGGGTCAACGCCACCGGCGTCGCCGCCGGCCGCGACTTCGGGATCGGCGCCGGCGCCAGCTTTACCCTCAACTGAGGCCGGCGATGCGCGCGCACGCCACCGCGGCGGCCGCCCTCGCGGCCCTGCTGCTCGCCGCGCCCGCGTGCGGCCAGGGGCACGAGCCGTCGGGCGGAGACGGCCTCCTCGGGTCGATCGCGATGCGCGGCACCGTCTCCACCGACGACCCGCCGCGCGCCCAGTTCGCGGCGCCGGCCTACCGCGTCCACCCGCCGGAGGGGGCGCCGCCGCCGGGCGAGGCGCCGGGCGACACCCGCCGGATGATCCAGGCCTTCGGCGGCTGGACCCTGATCTGCGACGAGAACCTGCGCCGGCGCCGCCGGGTCTGCAACGCGTCGCAATCGATCGTCGACGGCGACGGGGTCTTCGCCTTCAGCTGGTCGCTCGCCGCCACCAGCGCCGGCGCGCCGGTCTTCGTGGTGCGCGCGCCGGTCGGGGCGTGGTCGGCCCACACCGTCGGGCTGACGTTCGGCACCGCCGAGGAGACCGTAATCCGCCTGGAAAGCTGCAACGCCAGCCTGTGCCTCGGCTTCCTGCCCGTCGACGAGGCCCTGCGGCGGGCCATCGCCGGGCGCGCCGCCGTCCGCGTCCGCTATCGCCGGAGCGAGAGCGCCGCCCCCGTCGCCATCGCGACCTCCCTCGACGGCCTCGCCGCGGCGATCGCGGGCATCAGGTAGCTCGCGCGCCGGTCTCGGCGCCTCAGCGCGGGGCGCGGGCCAAGTACCCGCGCCAGCCGCCGTAGCGGCCGATCTCCTCGGCGCCGACGACGCCCTCGGCCTCGACCAGGAACCCCTTCGGCCGGGTGCCGTCGGACAGGTGCAGGGTGCCGATGCCGAGGGGCTCCGGGATGGCGGACACGAAGCGGCCGAAGGCGTCCGGCGACAGTTCCCAGACCTCGGTCTCGATCGCGACGCCGGTGCCGGCCGCCACCCGCAGCAGGCCCGGCCGGTGCGGCGGGCCGCCGGGGAGCGCGTAGAAGCGGTAGTCCGGTGCCGTCGCGACCGCGCGCAGGAAGCGGGCGCCGAGGCGCGTGAGCTCGCCGTTGAGGGCGAGGCCGGAGAGGTGCGCGCCGACCACCGCCAGCTCGATCGCCTCGCCCGCCGCCCGCCCCGCCGGCTCGGTCGCCGCCGGCACCGGCACGGCGCTCGCCCCGATCGGCACGCCGGACGCCGCGTGCAGCCGGGCGCCGAGCGCCGCGAGCAGCCCGTCGCGGCCGCGGGGGGCCAGCAGCGTCACCCCCGCGGGGAACGTGTCGGCCCGGAAGCGCCCGGGCACGGCGAGCGCGCACCAGTCGAGCAGGTTGACGAAGTTGGTGTAGGTGCCGAGCTCGCTGTTCGGCCCGATCGGGTCGGCGGCGAGGTCCGCCACCGTGCGCGGCCGCGGATAGGTCGGCACCGCGAGCACGTCGACCGCGTCCCAGACCGCGTCGGCCGCCCGCCGCAGCTCGGCGAGGCGATAGAGCCCGCCGAAGGCGTCGGCCGCCGAGAAATGCTTGGCGTTCTCGATCACGGCCCGCGTCGTCGGATGCAGGATCTCGGGCCGCGTCTCGATCACGGCGCGGATCGCCTGGTAGCGCTCGGCCACCCACGGGCCGGTGTAGAGCAGGCGCGCGGTCGCGAACATCGGCGCGAAGTCGACCGGGCGGCCGGCGCCGACGAGGGCTTCGAGGTCGGCAAGGCTCGCGGCGAAGGCCGCCTCGGACAGGGCGTCGCCGGCGAAGTCCAGCCCCTGCGCATCCGGCACGCCGAGGCGCAGGCCGGGCGGGACCGCGGACGCGGCGGGCACGGGCAGGCTCCGCGAGAACGCGTCGGCGGGATCGTAGCCGGCCATGGCGCGGAAGGCGGCGTCGGCGTCGGCCACGGTGCCGGCGAAGACCGAGAGCGTGTCGAGCGTTCGGCAGGCCGGGACCATGCCGCGGGCCGAGACGCTGCCGAGCGAGGGCTTCAGGCCGACGACGTTGTTCAGCCCGGCCGGCACGCGGCCCGAGCCCGCCGTGTCGGTGCCGAGCGCGAAGGCGACGAGGCCGCGGGCGACCGCCACCGCCGAGCCGCTGCTGGAGCCGCCCGGCACGTAGGCCGGGTCGAGGGCGTTGCGCGGCACCGGGTAGGGCGTGCGCACGCCGACCAGCCCGGTGGCGAACTGGTCGAGATTGGTCTTGCCGACGAGGATCGCGCCCGCCGCCAGGAGCTTTTCGACCGCGTGGGCGGTCTCGGTCGCGGTGTAGGCGAAGCCCGGGCACGCCGCCGTCGTCGCCATCCCGGCGACGTCGACGTTGTCCTTCACCGCGAACGGGATGCCCCAGAGCGGCCTGCCCACCGGATCGAACGGGCCGAGCGCGGCGAGCGCCGCCGCGGCCTCCGCCTCCGGCACCAGGCTCAGGAAGATGCTGGGATCGCCGGCGGCCGCGATGCGGCGGTAGACTTCCGCCAGGATCGTGCGCGGGTCGTCGCCGGCGGCGTAGGCCGCGTGCAGGGCGGGAATCGTCGGGAACGGGGGCATGGCGTCTCGCGGTGTTGCTTCTCGAAAGCGATCCCATCCCGCCCCGCGTCCCGAGGCGCCCGCCCCGGCGGGCCTCGAAGGCGGCCTCCTTCGAGGCCTCCGCTCGGCTGCGGCACCTCAGGACGAGGGGGGTGGGAGCGTCGGCGCTACAATCCGGCTAGCCGCGCCGCCGTCCGGGCGATCGCGCCCTCGGGGTCGATCAGCGCGTCGAGCACGGTGAAGTGGTTCGCGCCCGTCACCGGGATCAGCGGCCCGTCCAGCCCCAGGGCGCGGCGGGCGGCGTGGTAGGCGTCCGACTGGCGCCGGAGCTCGGGCAGCTCGTCGGCGCCGTACAGCACCGCGACGGGCGGCGCGCCCGGGCTCAGGTGGCGGATCGGCGAGAGCGCCGCGATCTCTTCCGCGCTCAGGCTCAAGGCGTCGTTGAGATTCGTGCCGGCGATCGGCGCGAGGTCGAAGAGGCCGCTGATCGCGAGCCCGGCATCGGCCCCGTCGGCGACCTGCGCGGCGAGGTGCCCGCCGGCCGACCAGCCGGAGACCACGAGCCTGCGCCCGCCGCCATCGGCGCGCAGCAGCGCCAGGGCGGCGCGGGCCTCGGCGACGATCGCGGTCAGGCTCGCCTCCGGCGCCAGGGTGTAGCCGACCAGCGCCACGTCGAGCCCGAGCGCCAGCGGCCCCTCGGCCATGCAGGAGAACCCGTGCCGGTCGTTGCGCTGCCAGTAGCCGCCATGGAGGAAGGCCAGCATCGGTGCGCTCGGCTGCCCGCAGCGGAACACGTCGATGCGCTGGCGCTCGCCCGGCCCGTAGGCGAGGTCCAGCGCCTCCGCATGGCGCTCGCGGAACGCGGCGCTGCGCGCGCGCCAGCCGGCGACGATGGCGGCGCTGTCGGCCACCGCACCGGAATTGTCGTAGGCCCGGCTCAGCGCCGCGCGGTCGAGGTCTTGCCAATCGGTCGTCTCGGGCATGGTCGCCGGCCTCTGGTTTGCGATCGTGCTCATGCCGCAGCCGTTCGATCAGGCGCCAAGCCCTCCGAAGCAGGCGCGGGCCCCCTCTCCCGGGCGGGAGAGGGCTGGGGTGAGGGATGAGAACCGTCCGGAGAGGTCACGCCCCTCACCCCCACCCTCTCCCCCTGGGAGAGGGGGCCGCGTCGCGGCTCCGAGACGGATACGATCCTCGCTGCCGCAGCCACCTCAGGCCGCCTTCGGCGCATGGTGGCTGTGGAGCTGGGCCGAGAGCATGCGGCGCACGTCGTTGAAGGCGGGGCTCGACACGTCGCGGCGGCGGGGGAGGTCGATCGCGTGCACCGCCTCGATCCGGCCGGGGCCGGGCGACATCATCACGATGCGGTCGGCGAGGAAGATCGCCTCCTCGATCGCGTGCGTCACGAACAGCACGGTGAGGCCGGTGCGGCTCCACAGGTCGAGCAGCTCGTCCTGCAGCCGTTCGCGGGTCATCGCGTCGAGCGCCCCGAACGGCTCGTCCATCAGCACCACCTCGGCCTCGTTGGCGAGCACGCGGGCGATGGCGACGCGCTGCTTCATGCCCCCCGAGAGCTGGTGCGGGTAGGCGTCGGCGAAGGCCGCGAGGCCGACGAGGTCGATGTAGCGGGCGGCGGTGTCGCGCACCTCCGCGGCCGGGCGGCCCCGCGCCTTCGGGCCGAAGCCGATGTTGTCGCGCACGCTGAGCCAGGGGAACAGGCCGTAATCCTGGAACACTATCCCGCGGCTCGGGCCCGGGCCGGGGATCGGCTTGCCCCACATCAGGGCCTCGCCGCCGGTGGCCGCCTCGAAGCCGGCCACGATCCGCAGCAGGGTGGACTTGCCGCAGCCCGAGGCCCCGAGCAGGCAGACGAACTCGCCGCGGCGCACGGTGAGGTTGGCGCCGCGCAGGGCCTCGGTGCTGCGCCCCTGCGAGCGGTAGGTCTTGGAGACGTCGCGCACCTCGACGATCGGCAGGGTCGGGTCAGCCATCCGAGGATCTCCGGTTCTCAACCATGCGCGGGGCTCCACGCGAGCAGGCGGCGCCCGATCTCCATGACGATCCGGTCGGAGACGAACCCGGCGACGCCGATCACCACCATGCCGCAGATGACGATCTCGGTGCGGGAGAGCTGGCGCGTCTCCATGATGATCGCGCCGAGACCCGTCTGCACCCCGGTCATCTCGCCCACCACGATGACGACCCAGGCGAAGCCGAGGCCGAGGCGCAGGCCGGTGAAGATCGAGGGCAGGGCGGCCGGCAGCACGACGCGGGCGAACTGCGCCGTCCCCGTGCATCCCAGCATGGCCGCGGCCTCGAACAATCGCGGCTCGACCGAGCGCACGCCGAAGATCGTGTTGACGAGGATCGGGTAGAACGCCCCGAGGAAGACCAGGAAGTAGGCCGAGCGCGGCCCGAGCCCGAACAGGATCATCGCCAGCGGCAGCCATGCGGTGACGGGCACCGGCCGCAGGATCTGGAAGGTCGGGTCGAGCAGCGCCCGCATCAGCGGCACGCGTCCGATCAGCAGCCCGAGCGGCAGGGCGGCGGCCGCGGCCAGCGCGAACCCGCCGAAGACGCGGGCGAGCGAGGCGGCGAGATGCGTCCACAGCGTGCCGCTGAAGGCGTCGTCGTTGATCCCGCCGACGGCCAGATCCCGCATCTCGGTCCAGACCTCGGCCGGCGGCGGGATCAGGCTGTAGGGTCTCCCGACGGTGGCGAGGTGCCAGACCAGCGCGAGCGCGACGGGGAGGGCGAGCGCGAGGGCGGGCGCCGTCAGGCGCCGGAGGATGCTCACGGCGAACGAGGCCCGGTCGCGATGGCGTGTAGCGCGGGTCCCCCCTCCCGTTCGGGAGGGGGACAGGGCGAGGGGCATGACCTCTCCGGACAGACCGGACCCCTCACCCCAACCCTCTCCCGAACGGGAGAGGGGGAGCGCCGCGTCGCCGGCGGCGGCCGATCCGGCCTCCGTCGCTGCCATCGCGCTCATGTCACGCGTCCCGCATCGCGTCGACGAAGGTGGTGTCAATGAAGCCGGGCTCGGGCAGGCGCTTGATCTGCTTGAGGGCGAGCATGTGCTGGGCGTAGGCCTCGGCCTTCTTGACCTCGTCCGGGCCGAGCTGCCACGTCAGGTCGACGTTGGGGGCCGAGATCGCCAGCGCCTCGCGCTTCTGGCCGAGCTTGGCCACCGCCATGTCGATCATCGCGTCGCGGTTCTTGGCCGCGAACTCGGTGCCCTTGCGGTGGATCTCCAGCATGGTGCGCACGAGGTCCGGCTTGCTCGCGATCGTGTCGCGGTGGGTGCCGAACACCATGTTGAGCGAGCCCATCGCGGTGCCGTAGGGGTACTCGACGAGCTGGCCGACGCCGCTCGACAGGCTGACGCCGGGGGCGGGCTCGGCGCCGACATAGGCGTCGATGTCGCCCCGCGCCAGGGCGATGTGCATCTCCGAGAACGAGATCCGCACCGGCACGATGTCCCGGATCGACAGCCCCTCCATCCGCATGCGCTCGAGGGCGAACACCTCCTGCGTCGAGCCGGGCCACAGGGCGACGCGCTTGCCCTTGAGGTCCTTGATCGCGCGGATGTCGGAATCCTTCCTGGAGATGATCGCCATGCCGCCGTTGCAGGTCGAGGCGATCACCGTCAGCGGCTCGCCGGCGGCCGCGCCCAGCGTCGCCGAGGCGATGCCGAAGGTGCCGAAATCCACCGACTTGGTGACCACCGCGTTCTTGCACTCGGTCGGGCTCTCGAACGGGATCACCTCGACCCGGGTGCCCGCCGGCGTGAAGCGCTCGTAGAAGTACGGCGCGATCGAGTGGATCAGCTTGAGCGAGCCCATGCGGATCGTCACCGGCTCCGCCGCCCGGGCGACGAACGGGGCCGAGACCAGCCCGGCCCCGAGGCCGGCGAGGAGGGTGCGGCGGTCGATCATGGCTTCACTCCGGGGTCGGCGACGATTTGGAGCCTAGTTGCGCCGACCGTTGCAAACGAGTGCTCGTTCGGGATCGTGCCGTTGCGGTTCGGGCAACGGGTGGCCTAGGCTTGCCGGAGCGGGTTGCAGGACCCGTGCCCGAAGCGGGTCTTGGCGATGAAGCACACCCGGACGCTGGCCTGCATCGCCGAGATCGCCCGAAGCGGCTCGATCCGCCGGGCGGCCGAGCGCCTGAACATCGCGCCCTCGGCGCTGACCCGTCAGGTCCAGGACATCGAGTACGAGCTCGGCACGCCGATCTTCGAGCGGCTGGCGCAGGGGATGCGGCTCAACGCGGCCGGCGAGCTGCTGGTCCGGCACGCGCGCGACCAGCTCGCCGACCTCGAGCGGGTGCGCTCGCAGATCGCCGACCTCTCCGGGGTCCG
Source organism: Methylobacterium sp. E-016 (assembly GCF_022829745.1). Lineage (NCBI taxonomy): Bacteria > Pseudomonadati > Pseudomonadota > Alphaproteobacteria > Hyphomicrobiales > Methylobacteriaceae > Methylobacterium > Methylobacterium sp. E-016. The sequence continues at coordinate 177,295 of NZ_JAKSYF010000079.1, read as the reverse complement.
GCGCGGGCACGTGGCGCTCGCCTGCAGCCAGGCCTTCGTCACGCAGGTGGTGCCGGAGGAGGTCCAGGCCTATCGCGCGCGGTTTCCGCTGGTCGGGTTCACGGTGCAGGTCCGCGACCACGTCCAGGCGGTGGCGGCGCTGACCGCGTTCGAGGCCGACCTCGCCCTGGTGCTGCAGCCGCCGCCCTCGGCCGACCTGCACGTTTTGTATTCCTGCCGCCAGCCGCTCTGCGCGCTGATGCGGGCCGGCCATCCCCTCGCCCGCGAGACCGGGCCGGTGCGCCTGCGCGACTGCCTCGCCCACGCGATGGCGCTGCCCGACCGGTCGCTGGCGATCCGCCTGCACCTCGAGCAGGCCCTGGCGCGGCGGGGGGTGCCGCTCGGGCCGGTGGTCGAATCGAGCTCGCTCGAGTTCCTGCGCAACCTCGTGCTGCGCGAGGAGGCGGTCAGCCTGCAGGTGCCGAGCGGCATCCCCGACGATCCCCGCCTCGTCAGCCGCCCGATCGACGGGCGCGACCTCGACCCGATGGTGATGATCCTCGGGCAGCTGCGCGGGCGCCTGCTGTCCGTCGCCGCGGCGAAGTTCGCCGACCAGCTCACCCAGAGCCTCGACCGGCGGCAGGCGGGGGCCTGAGGCGCGGGAGCGAAACCGCGCCCGCCGACTTTCCCGTGCGGGCCAACCAGGACAGCGACGCCATGAAGACCGACCGACGCCTGATCTACGCGAGCGAGAACGGCGACCGCTGGTGGCTCCGCCGCGCCGACGGCGCCGAGGCCGTGATCCTGCACGAGCCGAACGCGTCGTCCGGCGGCCGCACCTCCGAGACCGCGATCGGCGCCTTCCTGCGCGCCGGCGCGGGCGGGCCGGAGCACCGGGCCCTGCTCGACCTGATCGGCACGCTGGTCGACCAGCCGCCCGCCGCCCCGCCGGCCCCCGCGCCGGAGCCGGGCGCCGCCGCCGCCGAGCCGACGCCCGGCGAGGAGCTGGCCTGATCCGACGCGCCGGCGGACAAGCTCGGAAGACCGGGCCTCAGCGCGCCTTCAGCACCATCCGGCACTCGGCCGGCAGGGCCGCCATGGTCATCGGCGGCCGCGGCTTCGGCCTGGTCTTCGCCGGCTTCGGGTGGAGGATCGCGTCGCTGAACCAGTAGGCGAGCTCCTCGCCGCAGCCGTCGCCCGGGGGCGGGGCGGCCTGGTCGCCGCAGGAATCCTGGCCGTCCGGGCAGGCGAGGCGGATATGGTAGTGGTAGTTGTGCCCGTACATCGGGCGCACCTTGCGCAGCCAGCCGCGGTTGCCGTCCGCCTCGCGGCACAGGGCCTTCTTGATCGCCGGGTTGACGAAGATGCGCGCCACCTCCGGTTGCTCGGCGGTGAGGCGGATCAGGCTCAGCCGCTCCGGCGTCCAGGTGTCGGGGTCGATGTCGAGGCGGTCCGGCCGCACCATGTCGGTGGCCGAGGTCTCCTCGCGTTCCGCCCGCGTCATGCGCCGGTCCGGCATCGGGGTGAGCCACACGTCGGCATCGAGCCCGAGCTGGTGCGAGGCGTGGCCGGTGAGCATCGGGCCGCCGCGGGGCTGGGACATGTCGCCGACGAGCAAGCCCGGCCAGCCGACCCGCGGCGCCTTGCCGGCCAACCGCTCCAGGAAGTCGACGAGGTAGGGCGTGCCCCAGTTCCGGTTGCGCGACAGGCGCATCACCTGCCACGTCGCCCCGTCGATCGGCAGCGCGGCACCGCCCGAGAAGCAGCCCTTGGCATAGGAGCCGTAGGCGTGGGTCGGGCCGGAGGTCGGGCCGGTGACCCGGCCGAACAGCGCCTTGGCCGGGGTCGAGGGCGCGTCGGGATTCTCCAGCGGCGGCAGGGGTTTGGGGTTGAGGCTGCCCTTGTCCTGGGCGTGGGCGGCGGAGGCCGCGAGCGCCGAGGCGAGCGCGAGGGCGGCGGGGAGGGCAAGGCGGCGCTTGTGCATGCGGGTCTGTGTATCCGGTCCGGCGGTCGCGCGTCGAGGATCGGAACGTCGCCCGCCGCCGGGGCGTTTTTCGGGCAGACCCGTGCCGCGCCCGCCGAGCGCGGGCGCACTCACCGAGCCCGAGGCCGCCGCATGACGCCCGCACCCGAGATCCCGGCCGCGAACCCCGACGAGCAGCCCCGCAGCCTGATCGCCCACGACCGCGTCGTCGGCACCGACGTGCGCCGCCCCGACGGCACCAAGGTCGGGCGGATCGAGCGCTTGATGCTGGACAAGCGCTCGGGCCAGGTCGCCTACGCGGTGATGAGCTTCGGCGGGTTCCTCGGTCTCGGCGAGGGGTTCCACACCCTGCCCTGGGGCGTGCTGCGCTTCTCGCCCGAGCACGACGCCTACGTCGTCGACATCACCGAGGCGCAGCTGCGCGACGCGCCGCCGCGCTCGCCCGAGGGCACCGATCCGGCCGAGGACCGCGCCTGGGAGGAACGGGTCCACCGCTACTACAACGCGGCGCCGTACTGGGGCCTGTGACGCGGGCGCGGCCCGGCTACGTCGTCGGCCCGCACCAGCCCGGCAGGTAGTTGGTCTCGGGCGCCTTGGCCAAGGCCATCGCCTCCTCGATCGCGGCCGAGAAGTCGTTCTCGACCCGCTTGGGCTTGATGTGGCGGCGGAGATAGTCGGCCCAGAGGAACTCGCTGAACGGCGTGGTGTCCTTGGCGAAGCCGCCGGCCCGGCGCAGCTCGCCGGCGAGGCTGCGGAAGGGGTCGTCGGCGAGATCCCCCATCGTCTTCGGGATCTCCTTGAACCCGACGCGGACGCCGTCCGCATCGTAGGGGTGGACCCACGATTTGTGGTCGCACACCGTCCAGAACGCATCCTTCTCGAGGTGGTGCAGGTCGGCGACCACGGTGACCAGAACGCTCTCGACGCCCTCCTCCATGAGGGCGCGGGAGAGGTGGTGGTGGTCGATGACGTAGTGGTGCTTCTTCGGCCCGAGCAGGGTCGGCACCATGTGCGCCCCGAGGAAGGCGGCGCGCTTGTCCTCGTCGTAGTCGCGCCAGCGCCGGCGCTTCTCGGCGACCTCCCGGTAGCCCACGGTCATCTGCGTCGGGCGCAGATCCGCGATCGGGACGGGCGCCAGCACCGGCTCTCGGATGGCCATCGATTCGGTGTTCCCACGGCCGGGCTCTCGAGGCCCCCGCGGCGATCTGTCATGATTCCGGTGCCGGCGGGAAGGCGCGATCGGCACCCCGCCGTTCACGGTTGCGACAGCCGGCGGCCTCGCAGCCGAGCCTCGCAGCCGAACCTTGCAACGGCTGATTTCAGCGATGCCGTCGCGCTGCTCGCGGCACGCGCATGCGCGCCGCCAGGGCCGAGTCTCAGGTCGAGACCGGGCTGTCCTTGCGCAGGTGCCGAAGCGCGCGGAACGGCAGCAGCAGGAACTTCACGAGGGCCCGGACCGCGAGGAAGGCGGCGACCGAGGCGACCAGGGCAATGGTTTTCAACAAGGGCTCGCGCGCTCCATCCGAGGGGGTCGTCCGAGAGGGTCGTCCGGCAGAATCGTCATCGCGGCGGCCCCGGCCGGGCGCCGCATCCGCGGTGCCGCTGGGGCCACGCCGTCAGGACGCGCTCCAAAGCCGGCGAGATTAAGGGGCTCGATCCCGGAACCATGCGGCCGGCGGAGCGGGCCGCCGGGCCCGCCGCGAACACGCCGCCCGCTTTGAAACCCGCGCCGCGCCGGGCCCGCTCCGGCGGCGTTTCGGCTCGGCCTTGCCAAAGCCCTGCGACGATCTGTAATGATGGCAGGCCCTGTCCGGTCCTCACGGGATCGTTTGTGCGCCGACGCCCGCGAACGGGCGACGGCGCGCCCTCGGCGGCGACGCTTCTCCGCCGCTGCGGCCCTGGACGGCCGGGGATCTGCACACGCGACGGGCCTCGTCCCGGCGCATGAGTTTCATGGAATTCGCGGCCGCCTCGGCATGACGGGACGGTCGAGATGGTTTTCGCGAGGTCGGGAATACAGATGGACGGAGGCACAGCATCGATTGCCGTTGCCCGTGCCGTCAGCGTGCGCGATGCGCGTCGCGCCGATCCGTCCGTTCCCCCGATCAGGTTCAACCCCAGGCGCAGCGGAAGCGCGCGCCGAGCGGCGGTTGACGGCAATCCCTTCAGTTCAGCCCCCGCGGCCTCGGTTTCGAGGCCGGCGCGAGCCCTCTCCCTGACGGCCTTCAGGCCGGGCGAGGCTCCACCGGGACACGGGCCCAGGAGAGCGACGTCCGCCGCCATGTCGAAAGTTCGTCATGGCCAACAACAAGATGCTCATCGACGCGATGCATCCGGAAGAGACCCGGGTCGTCACGGTTCACGGTTCTAGGGTCGAGGAATTCGACTTCGAGGCGGCCAACCGGCGCCAGCTTCGCGGCAACATCTACCTTGCCAAGGTGACGCGCGTGGAGCCCTCGCTCCAGGCCGCCTTCGTCGAGTACGGCGGCAACCGCCACGGCTTCCTCGCCTTCTCGGAGATCCACCCCGACTACTACCAGATCCCGCTCGCCGACCGGCAGGCGCTGCTCGAGGACGAGGCCCGCGACGCCGAGGAGCACCGCGAGCGCGAGGAGCGCCGCCGCAAGTCGCCGCGCAACAACGGCCGCCGCGTCCGCGGGCGCCGGGCCGAGCCTGCCGCGGCCAAGCTCAACGAGACCGTGAGCGCCGAGGATGTCGCGCACGCGACCGAGACGTCGCACGAGGCTTCGCACGCGGACGAGCACGGCGCCCAGGCCGGCGAGCCCCGTCACGACGAGGCCCAGGCGCACGAGACGCAGGCGCACGAGACGCACGTGCACGAGGCGCCGGCGCACGAGACCGGGTCCGGCGCGGATCACGCCGGCGGGACGGCGTCGGGCGAGGCGCCGGCCGAGGGCGCCATCGCGCCGGGAAGCGACGCGTCCGCCAGCCTGCCCGAGACGGCGATCGGCGAGCCCGCCGCGGAGACGCAGGACACGGCGGAGGCCCACGCGCCCGAGGCCGACGCGCCCCGCGATGCGGTCGCTGCCGAGGCCGCCGACGCGGCGCCGCGCCCCGAGGCGATCGTCGCCGTGGCCGAGAGCCTCACCGTCGCCGAGGCGCCGGCGGCGTCCGAGGATGAGCCCGACGAGGACGAGTCCGACGACGAGGACGAGGACGACGATTCGGACGACGAGGACGAGGACGGCGACGACGAGGAGTCCGACGAGGACGAGGGCGACGAGGATCCCGACGCCGAGCCGAAGATCTCGCAGGTCGGCGGCAACGGCGACGCGCTCGGCGAGCTGCCCGAGCGCCCGCGCAGCCACCGCCGCCACTACAAGATCCAGGAGGTGATCAAGCGCCGCCAGATCATCCTGGTGCAGGTCGTCAAGGAAGAGCGCGGCACCAAGGGCGCGGCGCTCACCACCTACCTGTCGCTCGCCGGCCGCTACTCGGTGCTGATGCCGAACACCGGCCGCGGCGGCGGGATCTCCCGCAAGATCACCTCGGCCGCCGACCGCAAGCGCCTCAAGGAGACCGCCCAGGCGCTGGAGGTGCCGGACGGCATGGGCGTGATCCTGCGCACGGCGGGCGCCTCGCGCACCATGCCGGAGATCAAGCGCGACTTCGAATACCTGATGCGGCTGTGGGAGAGCGTGCGCGAGCTGACCCTGTCCTCGACCGCGCCGGCGCTGGTCTACGAGGAGGGCTCGCTGATCAAGCGGGCGATCCGCGACCTCTACAACAAGGACCTCGACGAGGTCCTGGTCTCGGGCGAGGCGGCCTACGCGGAAGCGCGCGACTTCATGCGGATGCTGATGCCGCAGCAGGCGAAGGTGGTGAAGCCCTATCGCGACCCGACGCCGATCTTCGCCAAGCATGGCGTCGAGCAGCAGCTCGACGCGATGTTCTCGACCCACGTGACGCTGAAGTCCGGCGGCTACCTCGTGATCAACCCGACCGAGGCCCTGGTCTCGATCGACGTGAATTCCGGGCGCTCGACCCGCGAGCACGACATCGAGGACACCGCGCTGCGCACCAACATGGAGGCGGCCGAGGAGGTCGCCCGCCAGCTGCGCCTGCGCGACCTCGCCGGCCTGGTGGTGATCGACTTCATCGACATGGAGGAGAAGCGCAACAACCGCGCGGTCGAGAAGAAGCTCAACGACTGCCTGAAGAACGACCGCGCCCGCATCCAGGTCGGGCGGATCTCGCCCTTCGGCCTGATGGAGATGAGCCGCCAGCGCATCCGCACCGGCGTGCTCGAATCCTCGTCGATCCCGTGCGTGCATTGCGGCGGATCGGGCTTCGTGCGCGCCACCGCGTCGGTCGCGCTGCACATCCTGCGGGCGATCGAGGAGGCGCTGCTCAAGGCGTCGAGCCACAACCTGATCCTGCGCACCCGCACCGAGGTGGCGCTCTACATCCTCAACCAGAAGCGCGGGCACCTGCACGAGCTCGAGATGCGCTTCGGCGTCAGCGTGACGATCGCCGCCGACGAGCGGCTCGGCGCCACCACGGCCTACCAGCTCGATCGCGGCGAGCCGGCCCAGCGCGCCGAGGGCCCGGTCACCGGGATCCGCGCCGTGGCGATCTCGCCGATCTCCGAGATCGAGGAGGACGACGGCTTCGAGGAGGCCGAGGACGAGACCGCCGAGGAGGCGCTCGCGCAGGACGCCCTCGGCGAGGCCGATGCGGACGACGAGGCCGAGGATGCGCGCGAGGCCGGTGCCGAGCGCTCGGAGAAGTCGGACGAGGGCGACGGCCAGCGCCGCCGCCGGCGTCGCCGGCGCAAGCGCGGCGGCCGGCCCGAGGGCGGCGAGGCCGAGCGCGGCGCGCAGGCCGGCGCCGAGGCGGGCGACGAGGACGCCGAGGGCGACGCCATCCCGGGCGATATCAACGAAGGCGAGGCCACGGAGGGCGGCGACGCCGAGCCCGCCGAGGCGCAGGCCCGCGAGTCCGCGGCGCCGGCCGACGGCGAGGAGGATGCCGGCGGCCGCCGCCGGCGCCGGGGACGTCGGGGCGGCCGCGGCCGCGCCGAGGGCCGCGGCCGGGACGGCGGCGAGGCCACGCTGTCCGAGTCCCCCCTGTCCGAAGGTGCCGCGTTCGAAGCCGACGCGTCGCCCGACGAGGCCGGCGATCCGATCGCCGAGCTGCAGCCGGAGCAGCCGGTGAGCGCCGAGGCCGTCGCCGAGGCGATCGCCGCGGCCGTGCCGCCCGTCGAGACCGCGGTCGAGCTGCCGGTCTCGAGCCCGGTGGAGGCGGCGCCCGCCGAAGCCCCGGCGCAGCCTTCCGCCGAGCCGGCCGCCGCCGAGGAGCCCGCGCCCGCAGCCCCCGCACGGGCTCCGGAGCCGGTGGCGGTGGTGCTCAGCGAGCCGTCCGATCCCGACCGGCCGAAGCGGGCCGGCTGGTGGTCGCGCACCAAGGCGGCGCTCACCGGCGAATGAGCCTGCGCGAGACGGGCTGAACCGGATCCGGCTCACGACACCCCGTGTCGTGAGCCGAATTTTTAGGGGCATGGACATGTATCGGCCGCTGGCGGCCGGGTGGAGCGCCGTTCCTGCGTCCGCCACCGCCGGTCGCGCCGGGCAAGCCCCACGGCCCACGGCAACGGGTCGAGGTCCCGGGAACAGCCGAATGTCGGCCGCTCTTCGAGCAAACGCGCCCGGTCTAAACCCCTTATTGACCTATTCCATCTTAGGTTGAAGCTTTACGGCAGGGGACACAATCGATGTTGAGCTACTTCCGCAAAGCCAGGACTGAAAGGCCGGCCCTTTCGGTAGTCGCTCCCGCCAGCGTTGCCCCCGCCGTCCTCGACCGCGTCGCCGACGAGGCCCCCGCGCCGGTCGCGCCGCCGGCCGACCCCGAGACGTTGCGGCTGCCCGGGCGCCTGTCGGCCGCGGCCTCCTCGGCCGGGACCTCGATCGGCTGGCTCACCCACGATTCCGCCCAGGTCGCCGACCAGGCCCGGCTGATCGCGGCGGCGAGCGAGGAACTGGCCGCCTCGACCAGCGAGATCGCCGCCCGCTCGCAGACCTCGGCCGAGACGGCCGAGCGTGCGCGCGAGGGCATCGTGGTCTGCGCGGCCGACATGCGCCAGGCCGGCGAGCGGATGCAGGAGATCCAGGTCGGCACGTCCGAGATCGGCGGGCGCCTCGAAGGCTTCGCGGCGGCCGCGCGGCGGATCGAGGAGATGGCGACCGCGATCGCCTCGATCTCGGCCCAGACCAACCTGCTGGCGCTCAACGCCACCATCGAGGCGGCGCGCGCCGGCGAGGCGGGGCGGGGCTTCGCCGTCGTCGCCGGCGAGGTGAAGGCGCTGTCGGGCCAGACCGCCCGCGCCACCGACGAGATCCGCGCGCGGCTCTCCGCGCTCCAGACGGAGCTGTCGGCGATGCACGCCGCGGTCGGCCACAGCCGCGCCGCGGTCGCGGCGGGCTCCGAGGTGATGGACCGCGCCAACGCCCGCGTCGAGGCGGAGAGCGCGGCGGTCGCCGAGGCCGCCTCGGAGATGCGGGCGATGGCCGAGGTGATGGAGCAGCAGATCCTCGCCACCGGCGAGATCGCGACCAATGTCGGCCGGATCGCCGCCGGCACCGAGAAGTCCCGCGGCGAGATCCAGGACGCGATCGGCCAGCTCGAGGCGCTCGAAGCGATGAGCCGCACCCTGCTCGACCGCATGGACGGCGACCCGCTCACCCTCGCCCTCGCCCGCCTGCCGGCCGACTGCGCCGCCTGGAAGCGCCGCCTCGCCTCGGTGCTGATCGGCGCGGTGCCGCATACCGGCATGATGACGATCACCGTCGATCCGATCCTGCCCGCCGGCGTCCGCGCCGGCGTCGCCGATGCCGCCGCCCGCGCGGCTGCCCTCTGCGCCGGGGTGAAGGCGCAGGACTGGACCGCTGCGACCGCCGCCTTCCAGGCCTTCGAGGCGGCGACCGCGACGGCGCTGGCCGCCGCCTCGGTCGCGGACGCCGCCGTCCTGGCGGCCTGACCGGGGCGTCCGCGCCGCGCTCACGCCAGCCAGATTCGCAGGCGCCGCACCGCTTCCCGGCACTCGGCCTCCGAGCCGGCGAAGGAGAACCGGACGTGGTGGTGGCCGGCCTCCCGGTCGAAGTCGAGGCCGGGGGTGGCCGCCACGCCGGCCTCGTCGAGCATCCGCCGGCAGAAGGCGGAGGCGTCGTTGGTGAGGCGGGCCACGTCCGCGTAGAGGTAGAACGCGCCGTCGACCGGATGCGTCCGCCCGAGGCCGAGGCCCGGGAACGCGTCGAGTAGGATCGCGCGGTTGCGGGCGTAGCCGTCGCGCACCGCGTCGAGTTCCTCGGTGGCGTCGAAGGCGGCGAGCGCGCCGACCTGCGAGAGGGTGGGCGCCGAGATGTAGAGGTGCTGCGCCAGCCGCTCGATCGGGCGCACGAGGGCGTCGGGCACCACCATCCAGCCGACGCGCCAGCCGGTCATGCAGTGGTACTTCGAGAACGAGTTGATCACGATCGCGTCCGGGTCGAACCGCAGGGCGGTCGTCGTCGGCACGCCGTAGCCGAGCCCGTGGTAGATCTCGTCGGAAACGAAGGGCAGGCCGAGCGCCCGCGCCGCCGCGCACAGCTCCGCCAGCGCCGCCTCGCCGATCACCGTGCCCGAGGGGTTGGCCGGGCTCATCACCAGAACGCCCGAGAGGGCGTGCGCGGCATGAATCTCCCGCAGCAGCGCGGCGGTGGGGGCGTAGCGGTCGGCCGCGCGGAGCCGCATCGGCACCGGCACCAGGTCGAGGGCCGCGAGGATGTTGTGATAGGCCGGGTAGCCCGGCTGGGGCACGCCGACGCGGGCGCCGGCGTCGAACAGGCTCAGGAACGCCAGGATGAAGCCGGCCGACGAGCCGGTGGTGACCACGACCCGCTCCGGCGCCACCGCGACGCCGTAACGCTCGCGGTAGTCCCGCGCGATGCGCGCGCGCAGCTCCGGCATCCCCAGGGCCTCGGTGTAGGGCACCCGGCCGCCCTCGAGCGCGCGCTGCGCGGCGGCGATCACCGCCCGCGGCGCCGGCGCCGAGGGCTGCCCGACCTCCATCCGCACCACGTCCTCGCCGGCGCGCGCCTTCCCGGCGGCGGCGGCCATCACGTCCATGGCGAGGAAGGGCGCGACGGCGGCGGCACGGCGGGAGATGGGGATCATCGGATGCTTGTACCCGGGCGGCGGCCGCGGGTCAGCCCTCGGACGGGTCGGCGATGCTGCGCAACCCCCCTCAATGCCCGACGAACCCCGCCGCCATGTTGACGGCGAGCGCCAGCACGCCGGTGTTGAACAGGTAGGCGTAGACCGTCTGCACGGTGGCGATCCGGCGCATGCGCTTGCTGGTGATGTTGGTGTCCGAGGTGGCCGCCGCCGCGCCGATGGTGACGGTGAAGTACAGGAAGTCCCAGAAGTCGGGGGCGTCGTCGCCGTGGAAGTCGAGGCCGCCGCGGCTCTCGCCGGGCGCGTCGTCGCCGTAGTAGACGTGGGCGTAGTGGATCGTGAAGACGAGCTGCACGAAGGCCCAGGTGCACAGCACGGTCGCCCCGGCGAGCGTCAGGTCGAAGACCTTGCCGGCGCCGCTCGCCTTGCCGCCGAGCACCAGCACGCCGACGGCGGCGAAGCTCGCCGCGGCCGCGAGCAGCGTGAACACCGTCACCAGGGCCGCGCTGTCGTCGAGGCGCGACGCCTGCAGGCGCAGGGCGTCGCGCGACTGCCCGGTGGATTGGTGGACGATCAGCACCGCGTAGGCCACGATCCCGGCGCACCAGCCGGCGAGCAGGCGGGTGACGAGGTCGTCGCCCGGCATCAGCAGCGCGCCCGCGGCCATGATGCCGAACGCCGCGAGCAGGCGCGGGCGGAGCCGGAAGGCCCGGATGGGATTGATCATCGGCGTGACGCCTCGCGGGAGAAACTTCGATCGGGCACGACGGGATTTGACCCGCCGCCGTGAAAACGCCTAACCCGGCCGATAGCGGACCGGCCAGACCCCGGTCCGGCCCGCCCGCCGCGCCCGCCCAGCGAGGACGTATGCCTCTCTTCCGTTTCCTCTCGGCCTCCCGCCGCGCGCTGCTGCTCGCCGTCCCCTTCGCCGTTCCCTTGGCCATGCCCCTCGGCCTCCCGGCCCGGGCGCAGACCGCGCCGGCCGCGCCCTTCACCGATGCGCAGCGCGCCGGGATCGAGGCGATCGTCAAGGACTACCTGATCAAGAACCCCGACGTGCTGCAGGAGGCGATCGCCGAGGGCGAGAAGCGCCAGGCCGAGACCCAGCGCCTGGCCCAGGCCGCCGCGCTCAAGGAATCGCAGAAGGCGCTGCTCGACAGCCCGCACGACGTCGTCGCCGGCAACCCGGCGGGCGACGTCACGATGATCGAGTTCTTCGACTACAATTGCGGCTATTGCCGCAAGGCGCTCGGCGACGTGCAGGCGCTGATCAAGGCCGATCCGAAGCTGCGCGTGGTGATCAAGGATTTCCCGGTGCTCGGCCCGGAATCGCTCGAGGCCAGCCAGATCGCGCTCGCCGCCAAGCAGCAGCTCAAGGGCGACAAGCTGTTCGAGTTCCACCAGAAGCTGCTCGAATCCAAGGGCCGGGCGAACGGCGCCAAGGCCCTCGACGTCGCCAAGGCGATGGGGCTCGACGTGGCCCGGCTGCAGAAGGACGCCCAGGGCCCCGAGGTGAAGGCGGCGCTCACCGAGAACCGCGGCCTCGGCGACAAGCTCGGCCTGTCCGGCACGCCCGCCTTCATCATCGGCGACGAGATCATCCCCGGCGCCGTCGGCGTCGACCCGATCCGCAAGACCATCGCCGACGTCCGCCAGTGCGGCCACGCCTCCTGCTGAGGCGAGAAAGGGTGTCGCGAACGCGCCCGGTCGTCTAAGACCGGCGCCTTCGCGGGATCCGGGCCCCGGTCGCGCGGCCGCGCCGGCGGATCGGCGCCGCCGCGGCGGTCACCCCAATCCCAGGTCAAGCCCCCAGAAGACAGGCCCGATGTCCAAGCACGACCCCATCGATGCCGATCTCGTGCGCGAGCTCGCCAACCTCGTCACCGAGACCGGCCTGTCCGAGATCGAGGTCGAGAAGGGGGATCTGCGCATCCGCGTCGTCCGCCGGATCGAGCCCGTGAGCGTCCAGGTGGCCGCGCCCGCCGCGATGGCGGCCCCGGCGGCGCTCGCGCCCGTGCCGAGCCCCGGCCCCGGCGCCGCCCCCGAGCGCGGCAAGACCCATCCCGGCGCCGTGCCGTCGCCGATGGTCGGCACCGCCTACCTGCGCCCCTCGCCCGAGGCGAAGGCCTTCGTCGAGGTCGGCTCCCGGGTCGAGGTCGGCGACAAGCTGCTGCTGATCGAGGCGATGAAGACCTTCAACGAGATCGTCGCGCCCCGCGCCGGCACGGTGGCCGCGATCTTCGTCGAGGACGGGCAGCCGGTCGAGTACGGCGAAGCCCTGATCGTCATCGAGTAGTCGGGCGCGCCTGTCCCCACCCGAACCGCGCACCCTCCGCTCGAAAGCGCCCCTGCCATGTTCGACAAGATCCTGATCGCCAACCGCGGCGAGATCGCGCTTCGCATCCTCCGGGCGTCGAAGGAGCTCGGCATCAAGACCGTGGCGGTGCACTCGACGGCCGACGCCGACGCGATGCACGTGCGGCTCGCCGACGAGAGCGTCTGCATCGGCCCGCCGGCCGCCCGCGACAGCTACCTCAACATCCCCTCGATCATCGCGGCCTGCGAGATCACCGGCGCCGACGCGGTCCATCCCGGCTACGGCTTCCTCTCGGAGAACGCGCGCTTCGCCGAGGTGCTGGCCCACCACGAGATCGGCTTCATCGGCCCCAAGGCCGAGCACATCCGGATCATGGGCGACAAGATCGAGGCCAAGCGCACCGCGCTCAAGCTCGGCATCCCGTGCGTGCCCGGCTCCGACGGCGGCATCGAGGACCCGGAGGAGGCCAAGCGCGTCGCCGCCGAGATCGGCTACCCGGTGCTGGTCAAGGCGGCGGCCGGCGGCGGCGGGCGCGGCATGAAGGTGGCGCGCTCGGAAGCCGAGCTGAGCCAAGCGCTCGGCATGGCCCGCTCCGAGGCCAAGGCGGCGTTCGGCGACGACGCGGTCTACCTGGAGAAGTACCTCACCAACCCGCGCCACATCGAGGTGCAGGTGCTGGGCGACGGCCGCGGCGGCGCGGTGCACCTGGCCGAGCGCGACTGCTCGCTCCAGCGCCGGCACCAGAAGGTCTGGGAGGAGGGCGGCTCGCCCGCGCTCAACGAGGCGATGCGGGCCGAGATCGGCGAGATCTGCGCCGACGCGATGCGCAAGCTCGGCTACCTCGGCGCCGGCACCGTCGAGTTCCTGTACGAGGACGGGCGGTTCTACTTCATCGAGATGAACACGCGGATCCAGGTGGAGCATCCCGTCACCGAGATGATCACCGGCATCGACCTCGTGATCGAGCAGATCCGGGTCGCGGCCGGCGGCGCCCTGTCGGTGGCGCAGGGCGACATCAAGGTCGAGGGGCACGCCATCGAGTGCCGCATCAACGCCGAGCACCCGGCGACCTTCCGGCCCTCGCCCGGCCTCATCACCTACTACCACCCGCCCGGCGGCCTCGGCGTGCGCGTCGACTCGGCCGCCTTCCAGGGCTACCGCGTGCCGCCGCACTACGATTCGCTGATCGGCAAGCTCATCGTCCACGGCCGCACCCGCAACGAGTGCCTGATGCGCCTGCGCCGGGCGCTCGACGAGTTCGTCATCGACGGCGTCGACACCACGCTGCCGCTGTTCCGCACCCTGGTGCGCAACCCCGACGTCCAGAACGGCGCCTACGACATCCACTGGCTCGAGCATTTCCTGGAGGGGGGCGGCCTCGACGCCTGATCTCGTCGCGGCGGATCGGCACGAAACCGGTCTTCGGCAGGCCCGCGCGGGGCTCGAGCCGGGCCCGAATCCAGGATCCCGCGGGGATGATCCGGATGCGATGCGGGGCGTCGGCCGGTGGAACCGGAACGGAAGCGCCCGCCGCCCGTTGCTCGGTCCCATCGCACGCCATCGAAACGGATCTCCATGCGCCTCGCATCCCTCGCCCTCGTCGGCGCCCTGATCTCCGGCCCCGCCCTCGCCCAGGATGCCGGCAACGTCGGCCAGCCCTCGCGCGCCGTGCCCCAGGCCGGCCAGACCACCGGCGGCCCGCGCGACACGGCACCCGGCGCCGGCGGCGCGATGACCACCGGCAGCACCGCCACCCGCCCGGCCGGCGAGATGGGCGCGACCCCCGGCGCCGGTGCCGTCGACTCCGCCAAGGGCGGCAACGCCGACCAGACCAACAAGATGGCCCCCAACGCCGGCGCCACCTCGGGCGGCCCCGCCCGCTGATTCGCTCCGCCCGTCGCGAATCGCGAGGCCGGTTCCCGGAAGGGAGCCGGCCTTTTCGTTTTCCCGTCCTTCGCTGCGGCGACCCGGACAGATCGTTCGAGGCGCCGACCGGCCCCCTCTCCCGCACGGGAGAGGGGACCTGCGTTGTTTCCGGCCGCGACGCGGACGCATGACGGCCGGCGCGGTGGGCAGCGCAAGCCCGCCGCACCACCCAGGCTGGACATCCCACCACCGCCGGACTGGAATGGCCGCTCAGGCGAAGGCCGGCACGGGAGGCGACGATGTCCGATCCGATCGTGATCGCGGGGGCGGCGCGCACGCCGATGGGCGCGTTCCAGGGGGAGCTGGCGCGCGTGGCGGCCCCGGAGCTCGGCGCCGCGGCGATCCGCGCGGCGGTGGCGCGGGCCGGGCTTCCCGCCGACGGCGTGTCCGAGGTGGTGATGGGCTGCGTCCTGCCGGCGGGCCTCGGCCAGGCGCCGGCGCGCCAGGCGGCGCTCGGGGCCGGCCTGTCCGAGGCGACCCCGTGCGCGACCCTGAACAAGGTCTGCGGCTCGGGCATGAAGGCGCTGATGCTCGGCCACGACATGATCGCGGCGGGCTCGGCCGGGACCGTGGTGGCGGGCGGCATGGAATCGATGTCGAACGCGCCCTACCTCCTCGACAAGGCGCGGGGCGGCCAGCGCCTCGGCCACGGGCGCATGCTCGACCACATGTTCCTGGACGGGCTGGAGGACGCCTACGATCGCGGCCGCCTGATGGGCACCTTCGCCGAGGACACTGCGCAAGCCTACCAGTTCACGCGGGAGGCGCAGGACGCCTACGCCCTCGAATCGCTGGCCCGCGCCACCCGCGCGACGGCGGAGGGCGCCTTCGCCGACGAGATCGTCCCCGTCGGCGGGGCCGCGACCGACGAGGGCCCACGCCGGGCCCGGCCCGAGAAGATCCCGACCCTCAAGCCCGCCTTCCGGCCCGACGGCACGGTGACGGCGGCCAACGCCTCGTCGATCTCGGACGGGGCAGCGGCCCTGGTGCTGATGCGCCGGTCGCAGGCCGAGCGCGGCGGCGTCGCGCCGCTGGGCATCGTCCGCGGGCACGCGAGCCACGCCGCGGCGCCGGCCTGGTTCTCGACCGCGCCGATCGGCGCGATCGGCAAGCTGCTCGACAAGGTCGGCTGGCGGGCCGGCGACGTCGACCTCTACGAGATCAACGAGGCCTTCGCGGTGGTGGCGATGGCCGCGATGCGCGACCTCGACCTGCAGCCCGACCGCGTCAACGTCCACGGCGGCGCCTGCGCCCTCGGCCACCCGATCGGCGCCTCGGGCGCCCGCATCGTGGTGACGCTGCTGGCCGCGCTCGCCCGCACCGGAGGCCGCCGCGGCATCGCGGCGCTCTGCATCGGCGGCGGCGAGGCGACGGCGATCGCGGTGGAGCGGACGTCCTGAAGCAGGGTCGAGCGTGGCGGATACCGCCTCGCGTGAAGACAATGCGACCACGCCATGAGCCGGTGCTCGTTCCGTGATACGAGGATCGCAAAAAGGGTGCTAGCCGGCAAGCCGACGGTTCGGGGCGGCCGCAACGGCGACCGCCGATTCCCCGAGGCGGGGTCGGTCGCCGAACCGGTGCACGACGTGGCGGCCCAGCGCGATCGCCGGCCTCTCGATCCATCGATACATCAGCGTCGCGACGCCGACGGTCACGAGCGCGGTCGCCGCGGCGAAGACGTGGACCGGGACGACCGGCTCGTATCCCGCCAGCGCGTGCTCGAGCACGACCTGGACCACGGGCCCGAACAGGTAGATCGAATAGCTGATCGCACCGAGGCCGACGAAGACCCGTCCTTCGATCCTGACCTTCACGGCGAGGAGCGCGAAGAGCGCCATCGCCAGCCAGTAGGTGATGACGTACTTCACCCAGCTCTCGTGAAAACCCATGTCGCGATTGTAGGCGAGCACGGACACCAGTGGCACGGCGAGGATCAGCGCCGCCGTCACCAGGGCCGATGCGGAGCCCCAGCCCGCCCGCTGCTCGAAGACATGGTAGCGCAGGCACAGGCCCCAGAACATCACGGCGAGCGAGAGCGGCACCGCCACGGGGAACTTGCGTTCCAGATGGAAGCGCAGGCCGGCCAGGACGACGGCGGCCGCGATGAGCGAGAGCGCGCAGACCACCGCACCCGTGCGGTCGTCGAGGCGACCGATGACGAACAGCCCCACGCAGATGGCGTAGAAGATCAGCTCGATCTGGAGCGTCCAATACAGGCCGATGATGTTCTCCACGCCGAGGAACTGCTGCAGCATGGTCATGTTGGCCGGCACGAGCAGGTTCGGCACGTCGCGGCCGGCCCACACGAACAGGACGAGCAGGCCGCACGGGATCGAGAGCCAGTAGGCGGGATAGAGGCGGAAGAACCGCGAGACGGCGAAGGCCAGGACCGGTCGGCGGCTCGGCTTGAAGAGCGAGAACGGGACGACGAAGCCGGAGACGGCGAAGAACAGCGTGACCGCGATCTTGCCGACGTCGAGATACGCGGTCAGGTGCCCGAGCAGGTCTCGCTCCAGCGGAGACGACCCGAGCTGAGCCCTGAGACCGAATTCGACGGTATGGGCGTAGATCACCGCCAAGGCGGCTAAGCCGCGGATCGAATCGATGCAGTGGAGGCGGCGCATGACGGCATCGATCACGTTCGCCCTCGGATGCAGGGCGCGGCGACGATTGCAGGCGGTCCGAGTCTCGACAAGCCGCTTCGAAGGGCTTGGTTAAAGGCCGGCCGGCGACGCGACGGGTGCCCCGCGGAGGCTCGACGATCGGCAGGATTCGCCGTGGATCGGCGCAAGACACCTGAGGCGGGATCGTCGAGGCAGGCAGGAAGGCGAACCGGATCCGACCAGAGACGCACATCGAGCCCGATAGGTCCGATCGAACGCCGGAGCGGTCGTCCTCGATCGGGGAGCCCGGCCGTCGGGCGAAGGTCCGCGCGGCATCGTCAACGCAAGGCTTCGTCGCCCGAGGACGTCGGCTTGGCGGAGCGCCCGCCTCGCGGCCGCGGCCCTGCGAGGCGGGGTCGGCGGCGACCGAAGCCGAACGCGATGCGCGGTCCGCGTTCGGCCGCTAGCGTTTGCGGGAGGCTAGGCCGCCACGCCGGTCCCGATCGGGCAGGCGACGCCCGTGCCGCCGAGGCCGCAATAGCCGGCCGGGTTCTTGGCCAGGTACTGCTGGTGGTAGGCCTCGGCGAAGTAGAAGGTCTGGCCGGAGACGATCTCGGTGGTGACGTCCGGGAAGCCGCGGGCCTTCAGCGCGGCGGCGTAGGCCGAGCGCACGGCCTTGGCCGTCGCCTCCTGCGCGGGATCGGTGAGGTAGATGCCGGACCGGTACTGCGTGCCGACGTCGTTGCCCTGGCGGTACCCTTGCGTCGGGTCGTGGCTCTCGAAGAAGGTCTTGAGCACGGATTCGAGCGGCAGCACCGCCGGATCGAAGGCGACCAGCACGACCTCGTTGTGCCCGGTGCGGCCGGAGCAGACCTCCTCGTAGGTCGGGTTCGGGGTGTACCCGCCCTGGTAGCCCACCGCCGTGACGAACACGCCCGCGGGCAGCTGCCAGAACTTGCGCTCGGCGCCCCAGAAGCAGCCTAAGCCGAGGCCGATCGTCTCGGTGCCCGGCGGGTACGGGCCCTTGAGCGGGTTGCCGTTGACGAAGTGGGTCTCGGAGGTCGGCAGCGGATCGGGGCGGCCGGGCAGCGCGTCGGCCGGGCTCGGCATCTCGGCCTTCTTGCGGAACATCTGCAGCATCGGGCATCCTTCGGGCGGCGGGTTCGCGTCAAACCCGTATATGGGGTCGCCCGCCCGGTTGATGAAGCGGCCGGTCGCCTCAGGAGCGCGTGAGGAACCCGATCGGCTCGCGCGCCGGCTGCCCGAGCCAGAGCAGCACCGCGCCGAGGCCGAGGCCGAGCAGCGAGGCCGGCGCCAGGGTGAGCGGCAGCACCGCGAGGTTCCACAGCCACGGCGCCACGCCCTCGACCGTGGCCTGGAGCGCGCTCGCCTTGTCCTTGAACAGCGTGAACAGCAATTCGCTCAGCGGCGTGATCCGCAGGCCGTTGTTGGCGACCGAGCGGGCGCCGTCGTAGACCAGGGCCACGAAGCCGCCGGCCAGCAGCACGAAGCCGAGGAGGCGCAGGAGGAAACGGAACATCGTCGGGTCTCGGGAGCACGCGCGTCGGCCGGTCCGGAGGGCGTACGAGCCCCGCCCCCGCCGCGCAAGCGGTTGCCGCGCCCGCGCCCGCCGTGCCACAGGGGCGGCCCCGGCGACAGGAACCGACCACCCGTGACCATCCGCGTACAGGCCCCGGTGCCGCCGGCCCTCGTCATCTTCGATTGCGACGGCGTTCTGGTGGACAGCGAGCCCCTGAGCCTCGCCTGCCTCACCGCCGGGCTCAACCGCATCGGCGTCGCGATCGACGTCGAGACCGTGCGGGCGCGCTTCGCCGGCACCTCCATGGCCTCGATCATGGGCCACGTCGCGCGCGACTACGGCGTCACGGCGCCCGATGGGTTCGTCGCGGCGGTGAAGGCCGAGACCCTGGCGATCTTCGACGCGGAGCTGCGCGCCATGGCCGGGATCGCCGAGGCGGTGGCCGCCCTCTCGCTGCCGACCTGCGTCGCCTCGAGCAGCGATCCCGTGCGGCTGCGCCACTCGCTCGGCCTCACCGGCCTGCTGCCGCTGTTCGACGGGCGGATCTACTCGGCGGTCGAGGTCGCCCGCGGCAAGCCGTTTCCCGACCTGTTCCTGCACGCCGCCGCCCGGATGGGGGTCTCGCCCGACGCCTGCCTGGTGATCGAGGACAGCGTGCCCGGCGTCACCGCCGCGCGGGCGGCCGGGATGCGGGTGCTCGGCTTCACCGGCGGCGGCCATTGGGGCCACGACCGCGACGGGGCCGACCTGCTCGCGGCCGGGGCCGCGCGGGTCTATCGCGACCACCGCGACCTCGCCGCGAGCCTGGCGGCGATCGGCGCGCAGGGCTGAGGCAGGATCGGGCTGCCGCCCGGGACGGCGGCGCGGGTTTGTGCCCGAAAACTGCAAAAAAACGGAAACGGCTTCCTTTGACGCCGCGCCGGCAGATCTCCATCTTAGCGAGGTCGGGCGATGCCAAGCATCGCCGACCGCGGTGATTTGAGGAGCATCGCTTGCGCCGCGTCATCAAACGCTAAAGCACTGCCGGACGACGCCGTCCTGCGGTCCTTCAACGTCAGGAGGACTCCTACCGTGATCCGATACCCCTCGACCCCCGCTCTCCCCGTGCACGGCGCGCGTATGCGCCGGCCTCGTGGTTGCTGTCGCGGCTGACGTTCGCGCGCCGACAGACGATCCGACCGCCCAGCACCGCCGGCATCGCGACCGGCCCCGGGAGACATCCGTCATGCCACAGCTTCATCCGGCCGCGCAGGCCGCCCCGACGCACGACCTGTTCGCCGACCACCTGACCCAGCGCGCCCGCAACCGCCTGCACGCGGAGCCGCCGCCGACCCGGATCATCGAGGTGGGCGAGATCGCCGCCGGCATCGCCGTGCCCGAGCCCGGCGGGGTGCGCTTCTTCTCCTCGGCCCGTGCCTTCGACGAGCTCGACGGCACGGTGTTCCGCAGCACCGAGCAGGCCGCCCGCGCCGCCCGCGAGCGGTTCCGGGCCCGCACCCGGGTGTCGGGCGCCCGACCGGGCGGGGGCAGGCCGGCCGCGGTCTGAGGGGGGCTACCCTTCCTCCCCCCTTACTTGCACTCCTCGCGGGTGCGCTTCATCGCCTCGCCGAAACCGGCCAGCGCGTACTCGTCGCTGGTCGGCCGGCCGCGCATCGAGATGGTCTTGACCAGGAGCTTGGGCACCCGGCCGCTCATCTCGGAGACGACGCGGGCCTCCTCCGAGGGGTTCTGGAGCCAGGCGTTGCCGTCCTTCACCACGAGGCCGTAGCGGGCGCTGCCCAGGGTGATCGCCGGGTCGCTCGGGGCGGCGGCGGCGCCGGGCTTGGCCTGGGCGGCCGCGGGCTTGGACGGGAAGCCGAGCATCACCGCGATCTCGTTCTGGACGTTCTCGCCCTTGCGCACGGTGACGAACAGGTAGGCGGTGTCGCGCTTGAGCGTCGCCGGAGAGCGGGTCTGCGGCTGGGCGATGGCGTAGCACAGGCGGGTCTTGCCCTGGCCGCTGGCGAACACGTTCCAGTCGCCGAAGATCGCCACCGGCGTCGCCTGCTGCATGCCGGGCGGCGTCGGCGCTTCCTTCGGCGTCCGCTCGCGGCCGCCCCGGCGGCGGCGGTGGGAGGCGGCGGCCGGCGCCTCCGCCTCCTGCGCCGAGGCCGCCGAGATCCCGAGCAGCCGCGCAACCGTCGGTGCGCTGCCGGCGGGCAGCAGGCACGTCAGCGCGAGCGCGCCGAGCGGGAGCAGGCAGAGGGCTGAACGCATCGTCACTTCCCGGTCGGCTGGCCGGCGCGCCGGGCGCGCCGAGGGCTCGGTCGGCGCGACACCGGCACCGGACGCGGGAGTCATGAAGCCTGCGCGCCGCTTCGGCAAGATGGGGTCTCGGGCCGCCCGGATCGGCGCCGCCCGGCGCCGTCAGCCGGCGTGGATCTCGGCGGCGGCGTTCTGGGCCGCCATCGCCGCGACCGGCAGAGCCGGCGCCTCGCCGAGGTCGATCCGCACCGGGGGTTGCGGAGCGGTCGGCGCGGGGGCCGGCTTGGGCTGGGGATCGTTGTAGGGCGTGTTGTAGCCCTTGCGCACGGCGGCCCAGTAGGCGTCGCGCGCGAGGCCGGAGCCGACGAGGGCCGCGTCGATCATCGCGGTGGCGGTGGCGGCGAGTGCCGGGGTCTCTTCCGGCTTCGTCCAACTCTCGACGGGCATGCTCGCGGTCTCCGATGCGCTTGCGCCGCTGTAGCAGGGCTTACCTAGCTAGACCGTGAACGCGCCAGGCGGCTTTCGGTTGCTGTGCACCATTTTCAGGCAGCCGGCTCCGCGAGCCGCGTGAGCCAGCCCTCGGCCTGCGCGCGGACGTTGGCCGGGGCGGTGCCGCCGAAGCTGACCCGGCTCGCCACCGAGTTCGCGACGCCCAGCACCGCGTAGACCGCCTGCGTGATCTGCGGCTCCGCCTCCTGCATCTCGGGCAGCGACAGCGCCTCCAGCCCGACGCCCTTGGCCGAGGCCATGCCGACGAGGCGGCCGGTGACGTGGTGCGCCTGGCGGAACGGCAGCCCGAGCTCGCGCACCAGCCAGTCGGCGAGGTCGGTCGCGGTGCTGTAGCCGGAGCCCGCGGCCCGCGCGAGGACCTCCGCGTTCGGCTCGAGGTCGCGGACCATGCCGGTCATCGCGGCCAGGCACAGCGACAGCGCCTGCAGCGCGTCGAAGGTGCCCTCCTTGTCCTCCTGCATGTCCTTCGAATAGGCCAGCGGCAGGCCCTTCATCACCGTGAGCAGGCCCATCAGCGCGCCGACGATGCGCCCGCTCTTGGCCCGCACCAGCTCCGCCGCGTCGGGGTTGCGCTTCTGCGGCATGATCGACGAGCCGGTGGTGTACCCGTCCGACAGCTTGACGAAGTCGAACTGCGCCGAGGTCCACACCACCAGCTCCTCGGCGAAGCGCGAGAGGTGGATCGCGCAGATCGAGGCGGCCGAGAGCGATTCGAGGGCGAAGTCGCGGTCGGCGACGGAATCGAGCGAGTTCGCCGTCGGGCGGTCGAAGCCCAGCGCCGCGGCCGTGGCGTGCCGGTCGATCGGGAACGAGGTGCCGGCGAGCGCGGCCGCGCCCAGCGGGCACTCGTTGAGCCGGGCGCGCGCATCGCGGAAACGGCCGCGGTCGCGCGCCAGCATCTCGACATAGGCGAGGCAATGGTGCCCGAAGGTGACCGGCTGGGCCGATTGCAGGTGGGTGAAGCCCGGCATCACCGTGCCGGCATGGGCCAGCGCCTTCTCCGCCAGCGCCCGCTGCAGCCCGGCGGCCTGCGCGTCGAGGTTGTCGAGGGTGTCGCGCACCCACAGCTTCATGTCGGTGGCGACCTGGTCGTTGCGCGAGCGCGCGGTGTGCAGGCGCCCGGCGGCCGGGCCGACGATCTCGGTCAGCCGGCTCTCGACCGACATGTGGATGTCCTCGAGCTCGCGCTTGAACACGAAGCCGCCGGACTCGATCTCCGCCTGCACGGCCTTGAGGCCGCCCTCGATGGCTGCCACATCGTCGGTCGGCAGGATGCCCTGGGCGCCCAGCATCGCGACATGCGCCAGCGAGCCGCGGATGTCCTGGGGGGCGAGGCGCTTGTCGAATCCGATGGAGGCGTTGATCTCCTCCATGATCTCGGCGGGGCCGCTCGCGAAGCGTCCGCCCCACATCCGGTTGCTCATGGTCTTCCCGATCCTTCCGCTCGCGCTCGAGCATTCCCCGTGATCCCGCGATCACGGGGAATGCGCCCGCCTCTCGTGTGGTCGCATTCTCTTCACGCGCGCCGGCATCCGCCGCGCTCGAAAATGCTCTGGGGTACGCAACGATGATGCCTGGACGATTGATGGGCGCCGCGATCGGCGCCGGCCTCGTCACCGCCTTGGCCGCCGGCCTCGCCCTATACGGGACCGGTGCGGGGCCCGGCAACGCCCCCGCGCCCTGTGCCGGCTCGGCCGCCGCGGTGGCCCGGGTCGACGCCGCCGCCCGCGGCGACGTCGCGGCGATGCAGGCGCCCGAGAAGGCCCGGCCGGCACCCGACATCGCGTTCAAGGGGCCGGGCAACGGAGGGAAGGACGGGGGAGGGGAGGCCGACCTGCGGCTCTCGGATTTCCGCGGCCGCCTCGTCCTCCTGAACCTGTGGGCGACGTGGTGCGCGCCGTGCAAGGCCGAGATGCCGGCCCTCGACCGGCTCGAGGCCGCGCTCGGCGGCAAGGATTTCGCGGTGGTCGCGATCAACCTCGACACGCGCAACCTCGACAGGCCGCCGGTCTGGATGCGGGACAACGGCATCGCGCGGCTGGCCTACTACGCCGATCCCGGCGGGCGCGTGCTGCCGGCGGTGCAGCGCGACACCGGCTCGCCCGGCCTGCCGACGACCCTGCTGGTCGACCCCGCCGGCTGCACCATCGGCGTGATGAAGGGGCCGGCCGAATGGTCGAGCCCGGACGGGCTCGCGCTGATCCGGGCGGCCCTCGGGCGCACGTCCTGAGCCCGCTTCGGATCGCGGGCGCGCTGTCCATTGGACTTTAAGGCAAGGCGCGAAGCCGGGGGCCGGCGGATGATTTGCCGCGATGCCCGATTGCCTGAGGCCGGACCCTGCGCCATAGCTCGGCTATAGCCGAGGTTGGGCCATGATCTTCGTAACGGATGCAGCCGGAAAGGTGGTCTATCTCAGTGATGAATGGACTGTTCTGACCGGTCAGCAGATCGAAGACGTATCGCAACAGGGATGGAGCAAGGTCATCCATCCGGACGACCTCGCCGTCGTGCGGACCGTGGTCGCCGAGGCGAGCGTCGCCCGCAGCGAGTTCACCGTGCGCTATCGCCTGCTGTCGCCGGACGGGCGGGCGACCTGGGTCGTGGCCGGCGCGGTGCCGTCCTTCGGGCCGCCCGAGCGGACCTTCCTCGGCTTCTTCGGCTCCATCAGCCGGCTCGCGTCGCCGCCGCCCAAGAGCACGGCGACCGGGTCGCTCGGCCGCTTCACCCTGCCGTCGCCGGTTGCGGATTCCGAGCCGCGCTCGGTCTTGGAGCTGGTCGCCGACCACCTGATCACCGCACATGCGCTGATCATGCAGGGCGGCGGCACCTGCGCGCTGGCCGCGGTCGAGGTCGCCCTGCACGAGGTCGGCCGCGAGCTCGTCCGGGCCTCCGCCACCGCGCAGGACGGCTCGAACCTGCATTAGAGCCTCGTCGCGCGCGGTGGATTCCGGCTCGCGTGTGGACGATGCGATCTCACGACAGGCCCTGACGGCGCGGCGTCGGTTCGGCGCGCCTCACGCCTCGGTGTCGGCGTCGAGGTCGCGCCCGCGGGTCTCGTGCATCATCCAGGCGGCGATCGTGCCGAGCACGCTGAACGCGACGAGGTAGTAGGCCGGCGCCAGCCGGTCGCCGGTGATCGCGATCAGCTTGTTGACGACGTAGTTCGTGCTGCCGCCGAAGATCGAGACCGAGAAGGCGTAGACGATCGAGAGCCCGGCGCTGCGCACCGCCCGCGGCAGCGATTCAGGGATCGCGACGATGATCGCCGCCGCGTTGATCGAGGACAGCGCCGACATCAGGAACGTCACCGCGTAGACCGAGGCCGCGGTCGGCGCCTGCGCCAGCCACCAGAAGGCCGGCACCGCCAGCACCACGATCGCGGCCCGCGGCCACACCAGCACCGGGCGCCGCCCGAACCGGTCGGCGAGCCAGCCGCCCAGCAGCGGGAACACCACCGAGGCGAGGCCGAGGGCGATCGGCACCGCCGTCGACACCGTCTCGGTGAGCCCCAGGGTGGCGTGCGCGTAGACCGGCATGTTGGTGCCGATGGCGTTCGAGACGGTCGAGGCGGCGATGACGACGAAGGTCAGGAGCAGCAGGCGCCCGTGCTCGCGCAGCAGCCGCACCACCACCGCGCCGGTGGAGGCGGCCGCCGCCGGATCCTCGCCCTCGCCCGCGGTCTCGGGCAGGTGGCTGCGGATCACGAGGCCGACCGGCACGACGCCGATGCCGAGCAGGAACATGACGCGCCAGCCCCAATCCGCCATCGCCGCCTCGCCGAGGACGATGGTGAGGCCCGTCGCGACGATGCCGGCGAACAGGGCGGCGCAGCCCTGGCTCGCGATCTGCCAGCTCGCCACGAAGCCGCGGTGCCTCGGGGGCGCCGCCTCCAGCAGGTAGGCGGTGGAGGGGCCGACCTCGCCGCCGAGCGCCAGCCCCTGGATCAGCCGCCCGACGATGACGATCACCTGCGCCCAACCGCCGAGCGTCGCGTAGGACGGCGCCAGCGCCAGCATCAGCATGCCGACCGCCATCAGCGCGATGGTGATCAGCATGGCGGGCTTGCGGCCGGCCCGGTCGGCGAAGGCGCCGATCACGATGCCGCCGATCGGCCGCATCACGTAGCCGATGCCGAACAGGGCGAGCGAGGCGAGCAGGCTGTCGGTGGCGTTGTCGGACGGGAAGAACGCCGCGCCGATCGGCACGGCGAAGAAGGCGTAGAGCGTGAAGTCGTAGAACTCGAGCGCGTTGCCGAGGACCACGGCGCCGACAGCCTTGCGGTTCAGGGCCGGGTGGTCCGGTGTCGTCGTGGCGGTCATCGCGCGTCCTTGCGTCATCGGTGCCCGCATAGACGTCCCGAGCCCGGACCGCCACCGGCAGGGCTTGCCCGTGGGCGCAAACCCGGGCACCCCCGGCGCCATGACGAAGCCGCGCCCCCGTTCCGCGATCCGCACCGCGCTCGCGAGCGAGGCGGCCGGCGGCCTCGTGCTGATGGCGGCCGCCGCCTGCGCCCTCGTCGTCGCCAATACCGGGCTTGCCGGGACCTACGCCCAGGCGCTGCACGCGCCGCTCGGCCCGTTGAGCATCCAGCACTGGATCAACGACGGCCTGATGGCGGTGTTCTTCCTGCTCGTCGGCCTCGAGATCAAGCGCGAGGCGCTGGACGGCGCGTTGCGGACCTGGCCCGACCGGGCGCTGCCCGGCATCGCGGCGCTCGGCGGGATGGTGGTGCCGGCCCTGGTCTACCTCGCCTTCAATGCCGGCGCCGGGACCGCGCGGGGCTGGGCGATCCCGGCGGCGACCGACATCGCCTTCGCGCTCGGCGTGCTGGCGCTGCTCGGCCGGCGGGCGCCGGTCTCGCTCAAGATCCTGCTCGGCGCGGTGGCGATCGTCGACGACCTCGGCGCCGTGCTGATCATCGCGCTGGCCTATACCGGCGGCCTCGACCCGACGATGCTCGGGCTGGCGGCCGTGGTGCTGGCGCTCCTCGTCGGCCTGAACCGCTCCGGCGTCGTCGCGCTCGCGCCCTACCTGCTGCTCGGCCTCGTGCTCTGGGTGCTGGTGCTGCGCTCGGGCGTCCACGCCACGGTGGCGGGCGTGCTGCTGGCGCTGACCATCCCGATCCGCGTGAGCCCGGGCCGGCCGGAGGACGCGACCTCGCCGCTGCACCGGCTGGAGCACGCGATCACGCCTTTCGTCGCCTTCGGGATCGTGCCGCTGTTCGGCTTCGCCAATGCCGGGGTGCCGCTGCGCGGCCTGTCGCCCACCGCCTTCCTCGACCCGGTGACGCTGGGCGTCGCGTTCGGGCTGTTCCTCGGCAAGCAGGCCGGCGTGTTCGCCGCCCTGCGCCTCGCGGTGGCGCTCGGCCTCGCGCGCCGGCCCGGCGGGGCGAGCTGGGTCCAGGTCTACGGCGTCGCCGTGCTGTGCGGCATCGGCTTCACCATGAGCCTGTTCATCGGCGCGCTCGCCTTCTCCGATGCCGCCCACGAGACGGAGGTGAAGCTCGGGGTGCTCGCCGGCTCCCTGCTCTCCGGCCTGGTCGGCGCCGCGATCCTCGGGCTCCCGTCCGCGCGGAGCCCCGCCCGGGCCTGAGCCCCGCCCGGGCCTGAGCCGGGCCCGGCGAGCCGGCTGGCGAATCCTCGAAAACGCCCCTTGCCAGCATGGGCCGGGCGGGTCTAGCCTCTCCTCATGGCGACGCGGCCCCCCGATGCGAGGCTCCGTCGCCGGAGCGAGACGAAGAGGAGGTCTGCCATGCATGCAAGCCCCACCCACGTCCATTCCGCCGACACCGGTGCCGGTGACCAGGACGATCCGCCGAGCGTCCATCGACAGGGATAGAGGTTTTCGGGAGGGTTTTAGGCGCCCGACCCCGCGGCCCCGAGCGCCGCGGGACGCACGCCGGACAGCACCCTCGAACCCGGGAACGTGGCCCCTGCCACCGGCCCGTCGGCGAAAGCCGGCGGGCTTTTCGTTCGTGCCTCCCGCGTGCCGCCACGGTGCGAAGCGCGCCGGCCGCGCGTCGTCCCGTGCTCCATGCCGATCGAATGCAAAATTACTTACGTATCCGCGCCGCGCCGCCCTTGCGCGCGGAAGCCGAAGCGGTAACGTCGGGCATCATTACAGGATCGGAGAATCACCGCGGAAGAAGAGCGACGGCTAACGATTCGGTCAACGCAGCACAGGATGGTCCCCATGTCCGAGACGATTCGCGTCAAGCCTACCCAGGACGGCACCTATACGGTCTATCGTGGGTCCACCGCCCTGATCTCCGGCCTCACGCGCCTCCAGGCCGAACGCTACGAGGCCAGCATCGGCGACCGCCGGCGTTCCGGGCTTCTCGCCGCCACCGCCTGAGCCGAACGTCAGCCCAGCGCGAGCGGGCCGAGATCCATCACGGTTCCGCCCGCTCCGATCCCGCGCTGCGCCGCCGAGACGACGTGGCGCCCCCCGCTCTCCGAGAACGCGTACAGGATGTAGGCTGCCCGCCGGGCGGCCTCCGACCCGTGCCCGCCGGCCTGCGCGCCGGGCCGCGCCGAGGCGGATGCACCGCCGACCACCGGGATCGCCCGCCCGCCCGGCCCCGCCACGTGGGCGACGCTCGCCACGTGGTTGTGCCCGTGCAGGACGAGGTCGGCGCCGACGCGGCCGAGCATCGCGCTGAAGGCCGCGGCATCGCGCAGGTCGCGTCCCGGGCTCGCGCCGCCGGGATGGGGCGGGTGGTGGATCATCACGACGCGCGCCGGCCGCGACGGGTCGGTCGCCAGCGTGCGCAGGAGCGATTCGGCCGCCGCGATCTGGCGCGGCCCGAGCCGGCCGGTGGCGACGAACGGCACCGTCGGGATCGCGCTCGACAGGCCGACCAGAGCCAGCGGCCCGCGCCGGCGCAGATAGGGAAACGTGCCGCTGCCGCCGGCGTCGTCGGCGGTCCAGGCACCGCAGGCCGCGAGCAGGCCCTCGAGGGAGCCGCGCACGTAGGCGTCGTGGTTTCCCGGCACGAAGCTGACCGCCTCGGGCGTGCCGAGCGCTTCCAGGAAGATGCGCGCGGTGTCCCACTCGCTCGGCAGGCCGATGTTGCACAGGTCGCCGGTGCAGGCGACGTGGTCGGGCGCCTGCAGCCTCAGATCGGCGACGAGCGCGCCGAGCACCTCCATGTCGTGGCTGCGCGAGCGCCCGCGGCGCCAGTTGGCGTAGCCCGTCGCGCGCTTGCCGAAGAGCTGGCGCAGGCGCGGCCGCGGCAGGGGGCCGACATGCGGGTCGGTGAGGTGGGCGAGGCGGAAGGACACGGGGGACCGCATCGCGGTTGAGGCCGGCCGCGTCAAGCGAGCCGGCGCGTGCCGCACGCCGACCGAGCCTCACGCCGCGCGACGATCGAGGTTCATGCCGCGCGACGATCAGGGTTCATGTGAAGGCGACCATCCCGACGCCGACGATCATCAGGGCCGCCCCGAGCACGCGCCACAGGCTGGCCGGATGGACCTCGAACCCGACCCAGCCGTAGTTGTCGAGCACGATCGAGGCGACGACGCCGACCGTCACGATGAGGCCGAGGAACGACGCGGCGCCGATCGCGGGCGCGGCGTAGAGCTGGGCCAGGATCAGCAGGACGCTGAGGCAGCCGCCGAGCCAGCCCCACCAGGGCACCGCCGCGACCTGCTCCCAGCTCGGCACGGCGAGCTTGCCGAATGCCAGGCCGCCCAGCAGCATGAAGGCCGTGCTGACGAAGAGGATCACCACGGCCGCCGTGACCGGCAGGCCGAAGGTCTTCGAGAGGGTCGCGTTCTGCCCGGGCTGGATCGCGTTCGCGAGGCCGGCGAGGACGGTCAGTCCGTAGAGATACCACATGACCCGGTATCGCGCGGCCGAACCGCCCAGTTTCCC
The DNA here is from genome assembly GCF_022829745.1 of Methylobacterium sp. E-016. NCBI lineage: Bacteria > Pseudomonadati > Pseudomonadota > Alphaproteobacteria > Hyphomicrobiales > Methylobacteriaceae > Methylobacterium > Methylobacterium sp. E-016. The sequence goes on along the minus strand of NZ_JAKSYF010000079.1, from coordinate 148,142 downwards.
GATTCGGATCGCCTGCGACGAAATGGCGGCGGCCGGCGCCCCGTCGGATCGGGCCACGCGCTCAGGCGCTGCCGATCAGCACCCCCACCGCCAGCACCAGCGCGCCGCCGAGCACGATCTGCAGCACCGCGCGGCCGAACGGGGTCGCCATGTAGCGGGTGCGGATCGCGGCGATGGCGAGCAGCTCGATCGCCACCACCAGCACCGCGAGGCCGGTCGCGAGCGCGAAGGCGTTCGGCCAGTGGCTCGGGATCGCGTAGGGTAGGGTGTGGCCGAGCCCGCCGAGCGCCGTCATCGCGCCGCAGACCAGGCCGCGCATCCACGGGCTCCCGCGCCCGGTGACGCGGCCGTCGTCCGAGAGCGCCTCGGTGAAGCCCATGCTGATCCCGGCCCCGAGCGAGGCCGCGAGCCCGACGAGGAAGGTCGCGCCGTTGCTGTGCGTGGCGAAGGCGGCGGCGAAGATCGGGGCCAGCGTCGAGACCGATCCGTCGATCAGCCCGGCGAGCCCCGGCTGGACGTAGGCGAGCACGAAGGCGCGGTGGGCGTCGTCGTGGGGTTGCGGGGTATGGGGGTCGACGACGAGGGTCGCGTCCATGATCGATATCCTACTTAGATCGATTCCAAGCTACACATTGGAATTGATCCAAACAACCCGTTTCGCGCGGTTTCGAGGTGTTTTCGGGCACGCCGCGCAGCGATCGGCCGCCCCGGGACGCCCGGTCTCGGTTGCGCGGGCCGAGGCCACGGGTCTAGACAGCCACCGGGCGGCGCAGGACGGTGCCGTCCCGCTGTCGCGTCCGAACTGCCCGACCCGTCGCCAGGCGCGGTCGGCGCCTTGCCGCCCTCCGGCCGTCGCGCCCCCGCGCAAGCCCGGCCGAGCCTCGGAAAGCGAGACATGAATCCCATGCCGACCGTTCCCGCCGTTCGCGCGCCGCAGCATTGCGCGGCCTCGCCCGGCGATCGCGGCCCGTCTGCACGGGGCCGGGTGCGCCGGGCTTCGGCACGATGAGCCTGGGCAAGCGCGTCATCCGCCATCCGGCCGTGCAGGGCGCCCTGGGACGGATTGCGGCCGGCTACCTCACGCTCGTGCGCCGCACCAACCGCTTCACCGTCGAGCCCGCCGGCGCCGATCCCTGGCTCGACGGGATGTCGCCGTTCATCGCCGGGATGTGGCACGGCCAGCACATCATGGTGTCGTTCGCCGGGCGGCCGGTGGACCGGGTCGCGACGATCATCTCGAAGAATCCCGACGGCAACATCAACACCATCGCCCTGGAGCGGATGGGCGTGCGGGTGATCCGCGCCTCCGGCGCCCGCGGCCGCGTGGTCAAGGACGCCAAGGCCAAGGGCGGCGCCGAGGGCCTGCGCGCGATGATCCGGGCCCTGAAGAACGGCGAGATCGTCGCCTTCTCGGCCGACGTTCCGAAGGTCTCGCGCCGGGCCGATGCCGGCATCCTCACCCTGGCGCGCTTCTCCGGCCGGCCGATCGTGCCGGTGGCGGTGGTGACGAGCCGCCACATCCGCTTCGGCAGCTGGGACCGCGCCTGCCTCGGGCTCCCGTTCGGCCGTGGCGCGGTGGTGTTCGGCGAGGCGGTCTTCGTGCCGCGCGATCCCGACCCGGAGACGTTCGAGGCCCTGCGCGCCCGCCTCGAGGCCGAGATGAACCGGGTCCACGACCGCGCCTACACCCTCGTCGGCCGCCTCGACCGGGTCGGGGACAACTGGCTCGGGGCCGCCGCGCCGCGCGCCGAGGCGGCATGAGGAGCCCGGCATGAGGATCCGGGCATGAGGGCGCCGCCCCTCACCTTGGCCCTCAAGGCCTATCGCGGCGGCCTGTGGCTCGGCGAGCCGGCGGTCGCCGGCCTGCTGGCGTGGCGGGCGCGGCAGGGCAAGGAGGACCCGACGCGGCTGCCCGAGCGCCGCGGCCTGCCCGGTCGGGCGCGGCCGGTCGGGTCGCTGGTCTGGATGCACGGGGCCTCAGTCGGCGAATCGCTCTCGCTGGTCGGCCTGGTCGAGGGCATGATTGCCCGCGGCTTCTCGGTGCTGGTCACCACCGGCACCCGCAGCGCCGCCGAGCTGATCGGCGCGCGCCTGCCGGCCGGCGCCGTGCACCAGTACATGCCGCTCGACGCGCCGCGCTGGGTCGAGCGCTTCCTCGACCATTGGCAGCCCGACCTCGCCCTGGTGGCCGAATCCGAGATCTGGCCGAACACGGTGGTGGCGCTGCATGCCCGCGCCATCCCGCTGCTGCTCGTCAACGGGCGGATGTCGGAACGCTCGTACGCGGGCTGGGCGCGCGCGCCGCGCACGGCGCGGGCGCTGCTCGCGCGGATCGCGATCTGCCTGACGCAGACGCGGGACGACGCCGAGCGCTTCGTGCGCCTCGGCGCGCCGCGGGTGAGCGTGGCGGGGAACCTCAAGTACGACGCCGCCGTTCAGCCGGCCGATCCGCAGCAGGTGGCCTATCTCGGCGACATGATCGGCGACCGCCCGGTCTGGGTCGCGGCGAGCACCCATCCGGGCGAGGACGCGGCGGCGGCCGAGGCCCATGCCGCGCTCAAGAGCCGGTTCCCGCGGCTCCTGACCATCGTCGCCCCGCGCCACCCCCATCGCGGCGGCGAGGTGGCGGCCTGCGCCACGGCGCAGGGCCTGCGCAGCGCGCGCCGCTCGGCGGGCGGGCGCCCGCACCCGTCGATCGACCTCTACGTCGCCGACACGATCGGCGAGCTCGGGCTGTTCTACCGCCTGAGCCCGCTGGTGTTCCTCGGCGGCTCGCTGGTGCCGCATGGCGGCCAGAACCCGATCGAGCCGGTGCGCCTGAGCAGCGCCGTGCTGCACGGTCCGCACACGGAGAACTTCACCGAGGTCTACCGCGCCCTCGATGCCGGAGGGGGCGCCGCCGCGGTCGCCGACGCCGCCGAGCTCGCCGCGACGCTGGCCGACCTGATGGCCGCCCCCGACCGCATCGACGCGATGACCCGGGCCGGGCAGCGCGCCCTGGTGCCGTTCGAGGGCGCGGTGGAGCGGACGCTGGCGGTGCTCGACCCCTTCATCGCCCAGATGAAGCTCGCCGCCTTCCACCACGGCTGATGCGCCCGCCGCGCTTCTGGCAGGACGGCCCGGACCATCCGGCCGCACGTCTGCTGGCGCCGCTCGGGCGCGCCTACGGCCGCCACACCGCCGCCCGCATGGACCGGCCCGGCGCGCGGGCGGAGTGCCCGGTCCTGTGCCTCGGCAACTTCACCCTCGGGGGCGCCGGCAAGACCCCGAGCGCGATCGCCCTGGCCGCGCTGCTGCGCGACCTCGGACGGACGCCCGCCTTCCTCAGCCGCGGCTACGGCGGGCGCCTGCCCGGGCCGGTCCTCGTCGATCCCGCCCGCCACGGCTGGCGCGACGTCGGCGACGAGCCGCTGCTGCTCGCCCGCCACGCGCCGGTCGTCGTCGCCCGCGACCGCGTCGCCGGCGCGCGCCTCTGCGTAGCGGCGGGCGCCGACGTCGTCGTCATGGACGATGGCCTGCAGAACCCGACCCTGGCGAAGGACCTCGCGCTCGCCGTCGTCGATGCCGGCGTCGGCACCGGCAACGGGCTGGCCTTCCCCGCCGGGCCGCTGCGCGCGCCGCTGGCGCGGCAATGGCCGCATGTCGGCGGCCTCGTGCTGATCGGCGAGGGCAGGGCGGGCGAAGGCGCGGCCGGCGAGGCGGTGGCGGCGCAGGCCCTGGCGCGCGGCCTGCCGGTCCTTCGCGCCCGGCTGGTCCCCGAGGGCGCCGCGGTCGCCGGCCGCCGCGTGCTGGCCTTCGCCGGCATCGGCCGTCCCGAGAAGGTCTTCGCGTCGCTGCGCGAGGCCGGCGCCGAGATCGCCGCGACCCGCAGCTTCCCCGACCACCATCCCTACCGCGACGCCGACCTCGCGCGGCTCGCAGCGGAGGCCGGCCGCCTCGGCGCGGAATTGGCCACCACCGAGAAGGACCACGTCCGCCTGCCCGAAGCCTTCGCCGCGCGGGTGCGGGTGCTGCCGGTGCGCCTGGCCTTCGCCGATCCGGACGGCGTGCGGGCGCGGGTGCTGGCCGGGCTCCGGATCGGGCCGTGAGCCGCCGGACGATCCGCCCTCCGCGTTGCCATCGGGGCCCAACCCCGCTATAGGCGCTCCACGCCCGCCAGACACCCTTGGAGGCACGGGCGCGTGGGGTTTCGGTTCGGCCGTCCGTCTCGGGCGGCCTTCGTCGTTTCCCCGACCATTCATCAATCGAAGGATCACGCCATGAGCGCAGTCAAGACGCTTGAGGCCGTGGCACGCGACCGGGTCGGCAAGGGGGCCGCCCGGGCCGTTCGTCGCCAGGGCCAGGTTCCCGCCGTCGTGTACGGTGGCGGCCAGCCGCCGCAGTCGATCGCCATCGACCTCATCCGCACCCGCACCCTGATCTACGCCGGCGGCTTCAAGACCACGCTGTTCGAGATCAACGCCGGCGGCAAGAAGACCCGCGCGATCCCGCGCGACTTCCAGCTCGACCCGGTCAGCGGCGTGCCGATGCACGTCGACTTCCTGCGCGTCGTCGCCGGCCAGACCGTCACCGTCGAGGTGCCGGTGCACTTCCACAACGAGGACGCGGCCCCCGGCATCAAGCAGCAGGGCGGCACGCTCAACATCTCGCTGCACACCCTGGCCGTCGAGGTCGCCCCCGACCAGATCCCCGACGGGATCGAGATCGACCTCACCGGCCGCCAGATCGGCGACGTGATCCACGTCTCCGACGTCACCCTGCCGGCCGGCGTCACCTACACCGGCGAGGCCGCCGACCCGATCGCCAACGTCGTGCCGCCGACCGTGCTCGGCGCCGAGGTCGAGGCCGAGGAGGCCGCGATCGCCGAGGCGCAGTCGGCGGAAGCCGAGGCCGAGAAGGTCGAAGCCGAGGCCGAAGAGGCCGAGGCCACCGAGGAGAAGAAGGAGGACTGAGCCCTTCGCGGGCGCGATCCTCCCGCGCCGCCGCCCCGCGGCGGCGCGGCTTCGAGACGATGCCCCGGCCGCGAGGCCGGGGCATCGTCGTTTCGGGAAGGTCGGAGACAGTCGTCATGCGGCTCATCGTGGGCCTGGGCAATCCGGGCAAAGCCTACGCCCGCAACCGTCACAACATCGGGTTCCTCGCGGTGGACGAGATCGCCCGGGTCCACCGGGCGAGCCCGTTCCGGCGCCGCTTCCAGGGGGAGGCGGCCGAGGTGTCGTTCGGGGCCGAGCGCGCGATCCTGCTGAAGCCGCAGACCTTCATGAACGAGTCCGGCCGCTCGGTCTCGGAGGCGCAGCGCTTCTACAAGATCGCGCTGTCGGACGTGATCGTCCTGCACGACGAGCTCGATCTGGCCGCGGCCAAGATCCGGGTGAAGCTCGGCGGCGGGAATGCCGGGCACAACGGCCTGCGCTCGATCACCGCCCAGTGCGGCAACGACTATCGCCGGGTGCGCCTCGGCATCGGCCATCCCGGCGACAAGGCCCTGGTGCACGCCTACGTGCTCAACGACTTCGCGAAGTCCGAGGAGCCGTGGGTCGAGGACCTGTGCCGGGCGATCGCCGACGAGGTGGCCCTGCTGGCGGCCAACGAGAACGAGAGCTTCCAGAATAAGGTCCACCTCGCCATGGTCGGCCGCGGCTGGGCCGACGTGAAGCGGCCCGGCGAGAAGGCCGCCAAGAATTGACACGAAAACACGAGGACACGATATCGAAGGCCGTTGGAGGCCGTCCGATGAAGAACGTGACCGTGACGATGGACGAGGCGGTGCTCCGTCGCGCGCGGATCGCCGCCGCGACGGAGGGCAAGAGCCTGTCGAAGTTCATCAGCGAGACCGTCGAACGTCGGATCGGGCATCCGACGACCCAGACGGAGGCTTTGGAGCGGTTCCTCGCCGGGCCGCCGCTCCACGTTCTGGACGAGAACGGGAAGGCGCCGCCGAGGAACGAGCGCTATCGTGACGAGTGATCCGGCCTTCTCTGCCGGATCCGCGATCGTCGACCCGCGCGTGTTCGTCGACACGAACGTGTTCCTGTATGCCCGGGACGACCGATTTCCGGAGAAGCAGGCCGAAGCCTTGCGCTGGCTCGCGGCGTTGGCGAAACGAGGTTCGATCGTCGTCGGTCCGCAGGTTCTCGGTGAGATTCACGCCGTCCTCCTGCGGGGAAAGCTTCGAATCGCGCCGGAGGAGGCGCGCCGTACGACGCTCGCGCTGGAAGGCTGGTCCTCCGGTGCGACGGATCTCGATCTGATCGCCGATGCATGGTCGTTGCGCGAGCGGACCGGTTTTCAATGGTGGGACTGCGTGATCCTCGGGGCGGCGATCCGATCGGGTTGCCGGTTCCTGCTCTCCGAGGATTATCAACACGGCCGCGAGGTCGAGGGAACGACAATCATCAATCCGTTCCGGGTTTCACCCGAGACGATCCTGATGGACTCTTGAGGAATATCATGGGCTTCAAATGCGGCATCGTCGGCCTGCCGAACGTCGGCAAGTCGACCCTCTTCAACGCGCTGACGCAGACGGCGGCGGCGCAGGCCGCCAACTATCCGTTCTGCACCATCGAGCCCAACGTCGGCGACGTGGCGGTGCCCGACCCGCGGCTCGACGACCTGGCGAAGATCGCCGCCTCGAAGGAGATCATCCCGACGCGGCTGACCTTCGTCGACATCGCCGGCCTCGTGCGCGGCGCCTCGAAGGGCGAAGGGCTCGGCAACCAGTTCCTCGCCAACATCCGCGAATGCGACGCGATCGCCCACGTGGTGCGCTGCTTCGACGACGGCGACGTCACCCATGTCGAGGGCAAGGTCGACCCGGGCGCCGACATCGAGACGATCGAGACCGAGCTGATGCTGGCCGACCTCGACAGCCTGGAGAAGCGCGTCTTCGCCCTGGAGAAGCGGGCCCGCGGCGCCGACAAGGAGGCCAAGGAATTCCTGGACCTCGTCAACCGCGCCCTGCCGTACCTGCGCGAGGGCAAGCCCGCCCGCATGGTCGCGCGCAAGCCCGAGGAGGAGCGCCTGTTCCAGCAGCTCGGCCTGATGACGGCCAAGCCCGTGCTCTACGTCTGCAACGTCGACGAGGGCGACGCCGACAAGGGCAACGCCTATTCGAAGGCGGTGCAGGAGCGCGCGGCGGCGGAGGGCGCCCAGGCGGTGGTGGTCTCGGCCAAGATCGAGAGCGAGATCGCGGTGATGCCGGCCGCCGACCAGGGCGACTACCTCGAGGCGGTGGGGCTGGCCGAGCCCGGCCTGAACCGGGTGATCCGCGCCGGCTACGACCTGCTCGGGCTGATCACCTACTTCACCGTCGGCCCGAAGGAGGCCCGCGCCTGGACGATCACCAAGGGCACCCGCGCGCCCGCGGCGGCCGGCGTGATCCACACCGACTTCGAGAAGGGCTTCATCCGCGCCGAGACCATCGCGTTCTCCGACTACACCGCGCTGAAGGGCGAGTCCGGCGCGCGGGACGCCGGCAAGCTCCGCCTCGAGGGCAAGGAGTACCTCGTGCAGGACGGCGACGTGCTGCATTTCCGCTTCGCCAACTGAGGCGCGCCCATGCCCGGCCCCGACACGTCCGGCCTCCACTTCGAGGATTTCGCCGCCGGCCAGGTCCGCACCGGCGCGCCGCTGACGGTGAGCCGCGACGACATTGTCGCCTTCGCCCGCGCGTTCGATGCGCAGCCGTTCCATCTCGACGAGCGGCTCGCGGAGACGACCTTCGCCGGGCGGCTGATCGCGTCGGGCTGGCACACGGCCTCCCTCGGCATGCGGCTGCTGCAGGCCGGGCCGATGGGCGGGCACTCCTCGCTCGGATCGCCCGGCATCGCCGAGCTGCGCTGGCTGAAGCCGGTGCTGCCGGGCGATACGCTCTCCGCCACCCTGCGCGTCGACGAGACCCGCGCCTCGGCCTCGAAGCCCGACCGGGGCTTCGCCGCCTGCCTGCTCACCCTGGAGAACGGCCGCGGCGAGGCGGTGATGACCCAGGCCTTCACCGTGATGCTCGCCCGGCGCGGGGCCGAGCCGGCGCCGCCGCGGATCGTCGAGACCGGCGTCCCGCCCGCGGTGGTCGAGCCGGACGACGCCGAGATCCTGCCGTTCCTGAAGGACGCGGCGATCGGCGCGACCCGCGATCTCGGCGCCTACGCCTTCCCGGCCGAGGCGATCCTGGCCTTCGGCCGCGCCTACGACCCGCAGGTGTTCCACACCGATCCCGAGGCCGCCAAGGCGACGCATTTCGGCGGGCTGTGCGCCTCGGGCTGGCACACGGCCGCGGCCTACATGAAGCGGCTGCTCGCGACCCGCGCCCGCGACCACGCCCACACCGCCGCCCGCGGGCAGGCGCCGACCACCGGCCCGTCGCCGGGTTTCCGCGACATGCGCTGGCTGAAGCCCGTCTATGCCGGCGACACCGTGCGCTACGCCACGATGCTCACCGACAAGCGCGCCTCCGCCTCCCGCCCCGGCTGGGGCCTCGCCTTCGCCGACAACGTCGGCGTCAACCAGCGCGGCGAGACGGTGTTCTCGTTCAAAAGCTCGGTGTTCTGGCAGTGGGCGCCGTGAGGCGGACGCGGGGTCAGCCCCGCGGGCCGGCATCGCGCCGTGCCTCGGAGGGCGTGCGCCCATAGGCACGCCTGTAGCGTTGCCCGAAGTCGCTCATGTGCACGAAGCCCCACCGCCGGGCGATCTCCGCGATCGTGATCTCGGGATCGAAGGCGGAGGTCAGGTCCTTGTGGGTGCGCGCGAGCCGCCGCTCGGTGATGAACGCGATCGCCGTCTGCCCCATCCGTTGACGGAACTGGCTCTGGAGGGAGCGGACGCTGAGCCCGGCCGCCGTCGCGATGAGCGACAGGGTCATGGGCCGCGAGAGGTTCGCCTCGATGAACTCGAGAGCGATGCCGAAGCGCGACGCGGAGGCGTCCGTCGCCGGGGCCGGTGCCACGCGCGTGCGCTTCGGCCAGACGGACAGCAGCTGATAGCTGAGGATCTCCTGGATCAGCGGAAACGCGATGTCGCCGCCGCGATCCGACGCCTGCCCGCGGCGCTGCACCTGCTGCATCATGTGGAACAGGGCGATCATGCCCGGCGTCGAGACATCGGCGATCGGCTCGAAGGACGGCACGCCGTGCTGTCCGCCCGTCAGCGCGGCGTTGGCGGCCGCGAGCGCTTCGAACGTGATCGTGCCGTTGATCGCGTTGAAGGCCTGCGAGGCCTGGATCTCGCCGACCTCCTCGAAGCCGACGAGGGTCGCATGTTTCGGCGTGCCGCGCGTCCTGCCCGCATGATTGCGGTAGGTGATGTGCCCGTTCGCGATGAACCGGACCGTCATCATGTCGGAATCGACCCTGGGCTTGCTGATGAAGCCGCTGGACGAACGGGTTTCCCACAAGCACAGGGTGCTGCTCTTGCTGCCGATCATCTGGATGTCGGGCTTGACCGAGCGGAGCACGTCGAAGTTGATCGCGAAGCTGCTCAGGTCGTTGAAGCTCTGAAGCTGGCGCGCGGAAGCGATGCGGGCGGCGAATCCGTTCTGCGGAAGCCACGCGGCGCGGTGGTTCGAAGCCTGACCCGTCATCCCGTCAACGTGAAGCCCGTGCCTGCGAACCTGTCCCGATCGCGTCGCCCATGATGACATCCCGCGGCCGCGTCCGCCAATCGCGGGCGTCCACGCAGGGATCCCGGGCGGAGCGCACCGTGCGAAAGCCCCGCCGGGACCCGCCCCGCTGGACGATGCCCTAGGCACCCCCGCGCTGCGCCCGGTGGTGCAGCAGGTTGACGATCAGCGCGGTCCAGCCGGTCTGGTGCGAGGCGCCGAGACCGCGGCCGGTGTCGCCGTCGAAGAACTCGTGAAACAGCAGCGCCTCCTCGGCGCCCTCGGCCGACGGGATCGGCGCGCGCGCACCGTGGACCGGGCGGCGGCCCTCCGCGTCCTTGGCGAACAGGCCGATCAGGCGCTCCTGCAGGGCGTCGGCGATGGCGGCCAGCGTGCACATCGCGCCCGAGCCGGTCGGGAACTCCACCAGGAAGTCGGTGCCGTAATAGGAGTGGAAGCGGCGCAGCGCCTCGATGATCAGGTAGTTCGTCGGCATCCACACCGGCCCGCGCCAGTTCGAGTTGCCGCCGAACATGTTCGAGGTCGAATCGGCCGGGTCGTAGCGCACCGTGAAGGAGGCGCCGAACTCGTTGAGCACGTAGGGCTGGTCGCGGTGCGCCTTGGAGAGCGAGCGTACGCCGAAGGGCGAGAGGAACTCGGCCTCGTCGAGCATGCGCCGCAGCAGCGCCTTCATCCGGTGGCCGCGCAGCAGCGAAAGCAGCTTTCGGTCGCCGACGCCGCCCTCGTCCCAGCGCGAGACCAGGCAGGCGAGGTGCGGGCGGTTCTCCAGGAGCCAGTTGAGGCGCCGGGCGAAGTCCGGCAGGCGCTGGAGCACGAAGGGCTCGATCACCTCCACCGCGAACAGCGGCACGAGCCCGACCATCGAGCGCACGCGCAGCGGCAGCATCCCGCCGCCGGGCATGTCGACCTCGTCGTAGTAGAACGCGTCCTCCTCGTCCCAGAGGCCGAAGCCCTCGCCGCCCATGTCGGTCATCGCCTCGGCGATGAGGAGGAAGTGCTCGAAGAACTTCGAGGCGGTGCTCTCGTAGACGTCGTTGTGGAGCGCGAGCTCGAGGGCGATGCGCATCATGTTGAGCGCGTACATCGCCATCCAGGCGGTGCCGTCGGCCTGGTGCACCATGCCGAAGCCCGGCGGCGGGCGCGAGCGGTCGAACACGCCGACGTTGTCGAGCCCGAGGAAGCCGCCCTGGAAGACGTTGCGGCCGCCGGCATCCTTGCGGTTCACCCACCAGGTGAAGTTGATCAGCAGCTTGTGGAAGACGCCTTCGAGGAAGGCGAGGTCGCCGCGGCCGCCGCGCCGGTCGCGGTCGATCTCGAACACCCGGTAGGTCGCCCAGGCGTGGACCGGCGGGTTGGTGTCGGAGAACTCCCACTCGTAGGCCGGGAGCTGGCCGTTGGGGTGCATGTACCATTCGCGGGTCAGCAGCAGGAGCTGCTTCTTGGCGAAGTCCGGGTCGAGCAGCGCCAGCGGCAGGCAGTGGAAGGCGAGGTCCCAGGCGGCGAACCACGGATATTCCCACTTGTCGGGCATCGAGAGCACGTCGGAGGCGGCGAAGTGGCGCCACTGCGTGTTGCGGCCGCCGTCGCGCTCCCGCGGCGGCACCGGCTGGAGCGGGTCGCCCTGCAGCCAGCGCCGCACGTCGTAGGCGTAGAGCTGCTTCGACCAGATCAACCCGGCGGAGGCCTGCCGGAAGATCGCGCGCGCGTCCGCATCCGCGATCCCGTCCTGCAGGTCGTCGTAGAACGCGTCCGCCTCGGCGATGCGGCGGTCGCGCACGGCGTCGTCGGCGTCGATCGGGCGCGTCCGCGTCCCGGCGGAGAGCCGCAGGCGCACCCGCCGGGTCTCGCCGGGCGCGAGGCGAAGCGCGTAGTGCAGGCCGAGCTTGGTCCCGGCGTCGCGGCGGACCGCCGCGGCGTCGCCCTCGACGATCGCGGCGTGGAGCCCGTCCTTGAACGGGCCCTCGGCCTCCGGCTGGCCGGCGTGCCGGCGTAAGTTGGTGTCGTTCTCGCAGAACAGCACCTCGGGCTCGCCCTCGAAGGCCAGCCGGTAGCGCCCGAGCCGCGGGTGCTCGCAGGCGATGCCGCCCTCCGGATGGCGCGCGATCCGGGGCCGCGGCAACGCACCGTCGTTCCGCCACGACCAGGTGTTGCGGAACCAGAGCTGCGGCACGAGGTGGAGGTCGGCGGCGTCCGCGCCGCGGTTCGTCGCGGTGATCGTGGCGTGGACGTCGTCGACGTCCGACTTGGCGTATTCCACCGTCACGTCGAAGAAGCGCGACCCCTCGAACAGGCCGGTCTCCTCGATCTCGTATTCCGGCACCTCGCGGCTGCGCTGCAGCCCCTCGCGCACGAGGTCCTCGTAGGGGTAGGCCCCTTGCGGATAGCGGTAGAGGAACTTCAGGTAGGCGTGGCTCGGGACCGCGTCGAGGTAGTGGTAGATCTCCTTGACGTCCTCGCCGTGGTTGCCCTCCTCGTTGGTCAGGCCGAACAGGCGTTCCTTCAGGATGCGGTCGCGCCCGTTCCACAGGGCGAGCCCGAGGCAGAGCTGCCCGCGCTCGTCGCAGATCCCCGCGAGCCCGTCCTCGCCCCAGCGGTAGGCGCGCGAGCGGGCCTCCTCGTGGGTGAGCGAGCGCCACGCGTTGCCGTCGCGGCTGTAATCCTCGCGCACGGTGCCCCATTGCCGCTCGCTGAGATACGGCCCCCACAGCGACCACGCCCGCTCGCCGCGCGCCTGCTCGGCGATGCGGCGGCGCTCCGCCCAGGCGATCGCCTCGCTCATGCGCTGGACCCGCAGCCCGGCGCGGGGCGGGCGTCGGCCCCGGCGCCGCGAAGGATCGCCCCGACGGGCCTGGGGGAATGCGGAGGAACGGTCATGACATCCCGAGGGGCCGATGGGTCGATGCCCCGCCCCGGATGCATCATCAGAGCCAGTCGGCGGGCCGGCACGGAAATCGGGCCGACCGCGCGTCCCGGGCGTCCGGAGCTTCGGCGCGTGGGCCGGCCGGATCGGACCCGTGCCGAGGCTCGAGCCCGGGCCGACACCTTCGTCTGCGGATGACGAGGTCTGTCGACCGGCAGCAACGTCGGCGGCTCGAGCGATGAAGACTGCCTTTAATCTGGGCAGAACCTGCGCCGGAAGCACGCCTGATCTGCGGAACCTCGCGTATCGGCTCGGTGTTCAACGGCTACCTGCGACCCTACCTGCGACACCACGCGCGGCTTCCACGGATCTACGATGCTCGTCCAGACCGGTTTCACCATCGCCTTCAACACCTTCGGCCCGACCCCGATGAACCTGCTGCTGAACGTGCGGCCGGAGCGCCGGGCCGACCTCGTCACGCCCGAGGTCATCGCCTTCGATCCGCCGGTGCCGGCGACGCAGCACGTCGACGCCTTCGGCAACGTCTGCACCCGCATCGTCGCGCCGGGCGGCCGGATCACCATGTCGGCCGACTTCACCATCGGCGATTCCGGCGAGCCCGACGCGTTCGCGCCGCAGGCCCGCCAGCACCAGGTGCAGGACCTGCCCGACGACGTGCTGCCGTTCCTCCTCGGCTCGCGCTACTGCGACACCGACAAGCTCTCTGCCACCGCTTGGTCGCTGTTCGGCGCCACGCCGGAGGGCTGGGCCCGCGTGCAGGCGATCGTCGACTTCGTCCACAACCACCTGCGGTTCGACTACCAGCTGGCCGACAACACCCGCACCGCCCATGACGGCTACGTCCAGCGCGTCGGCGTCTGCCGCGACTTCGCCCACCTGGCGATCGCGCTGTGCCGCTGCATGAACATCCCGGCCCGCTACGCCACCGGCTATCTCGGCGACATCGGCGTGCCGAAGGACCCGGCGCCGATGGATTTCTCGGCCTGGTTCGAGGTCTATCTCGGCGATCGCTGGTACACGTTCGACGCCCGCCACAACACGCCGCGCATCGCCCGCATCGTCATGGCGCGCGGGCGCGACGCGACGGACTGCGCGCTCACCACCAGCTTCGGCACCGCCTACCTGATGCAGTTCGACGTGCACACCGACGAGGTGTCGCCGGACGCGGGCGCCATGGCCGAGGCGGCCTAAGGCGCGCCGGCACCCGTCTCGACCAGCCGGTCGAGGAAATTGCCGATCTCGCGGCGTCTCTGGTCCGGCTCCAGGACGTCGGCGCCGAGCCCGTGCCGCCAGGCGAGCGGGCCGGCCGCCGCGCCGCCCGCGTGGAGCGCGGCGATCTCCGCGGCATAGGCCGAGACCGCGGCGGCATCGGGCGCGAGGCCGGCCTCGACCACGTCCGCGGCGCTGACCCGCAGCATCGCCGCGAGCTCGTCGAAGTCGAGCTCGGGGTGGTACTGCGTGCCCCAGAACAGGCCGCCGCCGTGCGGGATCTCGATCGCCTGCACCTCGAGCAGCGCGTTCCCGGCCAGCACTCGCGCGCCCGGCGGCGGCGCGATCACCGCGTCCGAATGGATCGCCGGCGCGTCCCAGGCCGCGCCCCGGCCCGACAGCAGCGGGTGGCCGCGGCCTTCCGCCGTCGCCGTGATGCGGCGGGCGAAGCCGTATTCCGGCCCGCGCGGATTGGGGCCGACGTCGCCGCCGGCGACGACCGCGGCCAGTTGCGTCCCCCAGCACGAGCCGAACACCGGCAGCCCGGCCTCCAGAGCCGCGCGCATCAGGTCGCACTGGCGCGTCACCGCCGGGCTGCGCTCGCCGACCTTCAGGGGCGAGCCGGTGAAGATCACGCCGTCGTAGGCGGTAAGCGCCGCGCCGTCGGGCAGGGCGGCGTCGGCGTCGGCCGGGCTGAGCAGCCGGCATTGCGCCTCCGGGCGATAGGCGTGGACGACGTCGGCGTAGGATTCGGCCGAGGTGCGGCCGGTGACCGCGACGTGCTGGGCGCGGTCGTCGCGCGTGTTGCCGTCCGCGATGAGCAGTCGAAGCATGGGGGCCTTGCGGGAGATCGTCGGGATCCGGTCACGGGCAACGTCCGGCGCCGCCCGATGGTGCTGCGGCATAGGTGCAGCCGCGACGCCGGGCGTGATCCGGCGCCGGTCCGGACGATCGCCGCGGTGCCCGCCATCCGAGGGGCTCGGGACCTATCGACGGCTGCCGCGTTGAGGCAGGGCCGTTCCTGAGGCAAAGCACTCCCTCAGGGGCCGCCGGCCGAGCGCCCGATCCACCCTGCGTGATGACGATGACGACTGATCAGACACCGCGCGTCGCACCCTACGTCCGGGACACCCTGTCGACTGGGATCGCCGGGCTCGACGACGTCCTGTCCGGCGGCCTGACCAAGGGGCGGCTCTACCTGCTCGAGGGCACGCCCGGCGCCGGCAAGACCACGCTCGCCCTGCAGTTCCTGCTCGACGGCGTCGCGCACGGCGAGAAGAGCCTCTACGTCACCCTGTCGGAGAGCGCCGAGGAGCTGCGGGCCTCGGCGGCGTCGCATGGCTGGTCGCTCGACGGCGTCGAGCTCTACGAGCTCGTCAACGAGCTCGGCCTCGACCCCGAGAGCGAGCAGTCGATCCTGCACCCCTCCGAGGTGGAGCTCGGCGAGACCGTCCGCGAGGTCATCGAGCGGGTGGACGCGCTGCAGCCGAACCGCGTGGTGTTCGACAGCCTGTCCGAATTGCGGCTGCTCGCCCAGAACCCGCTGCGCTACCGCCGCCAGATCCTGGCGCTGAAGCAGCTCTTCGCGGCGCGGGGCTGCACGGTGTTCCTGCTCGACGACGGCACCACCGACGTGCAGCTCCACAGCATCGCGCACGGCGTCCTGCTCCTGGAGCACACCCCGCGCGAGTTCGGCGCGGGACGGCGCCGCCTCCGCGTCCTGAAGATGCGCGGCGTGAAGGCGCGGGGCGGGTACCACGACTTCGTCCTCGAGACCGGCGGGATCGAGGTGTTCCCGAGCCTGATCGCCGCCGAGCACCACGCCGACTTCGCGCCGGTGACCGTCACGACCGGCGCGCCGGGCCTCGACCTCCTGCTCGGCGGCGGGCTGGTGCGCGGCACCAACACGCTGCTGCTCGGGCCGTCCGGGGCCGGCAAGACCACGACCGCGGTGCGTTGCATGCTGGCGGCCCTGGAGCGGGGCGAGAAGGCCACCTACTTCCTGTTCGACGAGGGCCGGGCGACCCTGCTGGCGCGCGCGGCCATCCTCGGGATGGACCTGCAGCCGCACATCGCCGACGGCGACCTCAGCATCGCGCAGATCGATCCGGCCGAGCTGGCGCCGGGCGAGTTCGCCTGCCGCGTCCGCGAGGCGGTGGAGCGGGACGGCGCGTCCTGCGTCGTCGTCGACAGCCTCAACGCCTACATCCACGCGATGCCGGGCGAGCAGTTCCTGATCCTGCAGATGCACGAGCTGCTGACCTACCTGAACCAGAAGGGCGTCACGACCCTGCTGGTTCTCGGGCAGCACGGCGTCATCGGCGAGGTCCGCTCCGACATCGACCTGAGCTATCTCAGCGACGGCATCCTCCTGTTCCGCTACTTCGAGGCCAAGGGCGAGGTCCGAACCGCGCTCTCGGCGGTCAAGAGCCGGGTCAACGCGCACGAGCGCACGATCCGCGAGCTGAGGCTCTCCCGCAACGGGATCCAGGTTGGGGAGACGCTGACCGACTTCGAGGGCGTGCTCTCGGGCCTGCCCGCCTACGGTGGCAAGGTCGCGATGCTGCGCAGCGACACGGCGGAATGAGCCGGCCCGGCCCCGACGAGACCCGCGTCCTCATCCTGGCGCCGCGCGGACGCGACGCGGTGGTGATGGAGCAGCTGCTGGCCAAGTCCGGCACCGCCGCCACGGTCAGCGCCGACGGGGCCGCGTGGCTCGCCGGCCTCGAGGCCTCGGCCGGCTCGGCGATCGTCACCGAGGAGGCGCTGGCCGAGGTCGACCCGGACGCCCTCGCGGCCTGGATCGATCGCCAGCCGCCCTGGTCGGACTTCCCGTTCATCATGCTGGCGACGCGCCAGGCGGGGCGCCGCCCGGCGCGGGGCGCGGCCATGGTGGAGCGCCTCGGCAACGTCGTGCTGCTGGAGCGCCCGATCAACGCCGAGACCCTGATCAGCGCCGTCGCCTCGGCGCTGCGGGTGCGGCGGCGCCAGTACCAGGCGCGCGGGCACATCCGCGAGCGGGAACAGGACCAGGAGCGCCTGCGCGTCGCCAACGAGACCCTGGAGCGGCGGGTCGCCGAGCGCACCCGCGAGGTCGAGGCCGCCCGCGAGACCCTGGCCTTCGCCCTCGATTCCGCCGGCATGGGAACCTGGGACCTCGACCTCCTCACCGACACCGCCCGCCGGTCGGCCCGCCACGACGCGATCTTCGGCTACGACGCGCCGCTCCCGCATTGGGGCCGGCAGACCTTCCTCGCCCACGTCCACCCGGAGGATCGGGAGGCGGTGACGGCGGCCTTCGCGCAGGCGGCGCGGGCGGGGACGCTCGACATCGAGTACCGGATCGTGCGCCCCGACGGGGCCGTGCGCTGGATCGCGGCCAAGGGCCGGGCGGAATACCGCGCCGACGGCACGCCGGTCCGCATGGCCGGCATCGTCCTCGACCGCTCCGACCAGCGCAACACCGAGGAGGCGCTGCGCCAGGCGCAGAAGATGGAGGCGATCGGCCAGCTCACCGGCGGCGTCGCACACGACTTCAACAACCTCTTGACGGTCATCGTCGGCGGCCTCGACATGGTCCTGCGCAAGCCCGACAACGTCGAGCGGGTCAAGCGCCTCGCCGACGCCGCGATGACGGCGGCCCGGCGCGGCGAGCAGCTGACGCAGCAGCTCCTCGCCTTCTCGCGCCGGCAGATGCTGCGGCCGCAGACGCTGAACCCGAACCGCCTGCTCATCGACTTCCGGCCGCTGGCCGAGCGCGCCGCCGGCGCCGCGATCGAGCTCGCCTTCGACCTCGACCCCGCCCTCGACCCGATCCGCGTCGACCCCGCCCAATTCGAGGCGGCGATCCTCAACCTCGTCGTCAACGCCCGCGACGCGATGGAGGCGGGAACCGGCAGCGCCCGGATCGAGGTCCGCAGCCGCAACGTCCGGCTCGACACCGCGGCCGTCGCCGACAAGGGGGTGCCGCCGGGCGCCTATGTCGAGATCGCGGTGTCCGACACCGGCAGCGGCATCGCGCCGGACCTGATGGCGCGGGTGTTCGAGCCGTTCTTCACCACCAAGGAGGTCGGCAAGGGCACCGGCCTCGGCCTGAGCCAGGTCTACGGCTTCACCCGCAGCGCCAAGGGCTTCGTCGCGATCGAGTCCGAGGTCGGGCGCGGCACCACCTTCCGCCTGCGCTTCCCGCGCTCGGCCGACCCCGCCGGCGAGGAGACGGGCATGGGCGAGCGCGGCGTGCTGCCGCTGCGCCGCGCCGGCGAGGGCGAGACCGTGCTGCTCGTCGAGGACGACGAGCAGGTCCTCACCATGGCCGTCGAGAGCCTGGAGGAGCTGCGCTACAAGGTCGTCGTCGCGCGCAACGCGGCCGAGGCGCTGGCCCATCTCAAGGACGTCCAGCGCATCGACATCCTGTTCTCGGACGTGATGATGCCCGGCGGCATGAACGGCTCGCAGCTCGCCGCCGAGGCGCAGCGCCTGCGCCCCGGCCTCAAGGTCCTGCTCACCTCGGGCTACGTCGCCGACCTCGACGAGGGCCAGGTCATCGGCCGCGGCGAGCTGCCGGTGCTCAACAAGCCCTATCGCCGCGACGAGCTCGCCCGGTCGCTCCGCCTCGTCCTCGGGGCCGACGACGGCTGAATGGGCCGCCGATCCGACGAACCGGGAGTGCAGCGGCCGTGAACTGGATCTATCTGGCGATCGCCATCGTCGCCGAGGTGATCGGCACCAGCGCGCTGAAGGCCTCCGCCGGGTTCTCGCGGCCGGTGCCGCTACTGATCACGGTCGCGGGCTACGGCGTCGCGTTCTTCTTCCTCGCGCTCACCCTGCGGACGATCCCAATGGGGGTCGCCTACGCGGTCTGGTCGGGCGTCGGCATCGTCCTGATCTCGCTCGTCGGTTGGCTGGTGTTCCGCCAGGGCCTCGACGCCCCGGCCCTGATCGGCCTCGGCCTGATCGTCGCCGGCGTGGTGGTGATCAACGGCTTCTCGAGCACCGCCGGGCACTGAGCCGCCGGCCGCGCGGCACGGTTGACACGCCGCCCCCCCCTCACCATAAGGGCCCCGCGCGGCCCGATGGGCTGTCCTTTGGGGGAATGTCCCGAGCGGCAAAGGGGGCGGACTGTAAATCCGCTGCGTAAGCTTCGTAGGTTCGAGTCCTACTTCCCCCACCACGTCCTTCCTTGCGATCATCACCGGCATCGCCCTGCTTCGCACGGGCCTTGCCGCGCCGGGCGAGCCTCCGGGCGGTCCGTGACGGCGGCGGATTTCGCCCTGCGACCGCAGGGTCCGCCGGCTCGCCCGGGCAACCTTCCGTCGTCGTTACCGGCCACGACACGGCCCGGCGCGGATCAGGCCTTCCGCGTCCGCGCCCCGAAGATCGACGTGCCGACCCGGACATGGGTCGCGCCCATCTGGATCGCGGCCGGGTAATCGGCGCTCATGCCCATCGAGAGGATCGGCAGGTTGTGCCGCCGGGCGAGCGCGGCGAGCAAAGCGAAGTGGGCCGAGGGCGGGTCCTCCACCGGCGGCACGCACATCAGCCCCTGGATCGCCAGCCCGTGGGTGCCGACGCATTCGGCGAGCAGCACGTCGAGGGCGTCGGGCGAGACGCCGCCCTTCTGCGGCTCGTCCCCGGTGTTGACCTGGATCAGCAGCTTCGGCGTGCGCCCCGTGCGGGCGATCTCCTTGGCCAGCGCCGCGGCCAGGGACAGCCGGTCCAGCGAATGGATCACGTCGAACAGCTCGACCGCCTCGCGCGCCTTGTTCGATTGCAGCGGCCCGACGAGGTGGAGCTCCACGTCCGGGTAGCGGTCCTTGAGCGCGGGCCACTTGGCCCGCGATTCCTGCACGTAGTTCTCGCCGAACAGGCGCTGGCCGGCCTCGAGGGCCGGCAGGATGCCCTCGGCCGGCACGGTCTTCGAGACGGCGATGAGGCGGATGCCGGCGGGATCCCGCGCGCAATCCTCGCTCGCCCGGGCGATCCCGGCCAGCACCTCCGCGAGCCCTGCGGCGACGTCGGCCTCGCCGACGGGCGGCTTGCCGGAGATCGGCGGCTCCGAGGTCGGGGGCGTATCGATCGGCGTGTCGGTCATTGAAGTCCTTTGGGCGGGTCGTCCGGCCATCGCCGGGGAAAGGTGGGCGGGCCCGCGGCGCTGTCCAACGCCGCCGCGCGGGTGAGGGCGATGCTGCACCTCAATGCCGGGATCGCGCGCTCGGCGCAAAGCCATCTGTGCTTGCATCCGCCACAGGGATCACGCGCCGATGGATCGGCCTCGATTGCCACGCCGGCAGATCCGTTGGCCGAGCCCGCCGCGAATGTGCTAACGCCGCCGCTTCCCCGGTCCGCCCCGCCCGATCCCGGTTTTCGACGACGCCATGACCCATCCTCCCAGCCACCAGACCCTCGAGCGCTACAACGCCAAGGATTCCGAGCCGCGCTGGCAGGAGGCCTGGGCGCAGGCGCGGCTGTTCGAGACCGACAACGCCGACGCCCGCCCGAAATACTACGTGCTGGAGATGTTCCCCTATCCGTCGGGGCGCATCCACATGGGCCACGTGCGCAACTACGCGATGGGCGACGTGGTGGCGCGCTACAAGCGGGCCAAGGGGTTCGCGGTGCTGCACCCGATGGGCTGGGACGCCTTCGGGCTGCCGGCCGAGAACGCGGCGATCGAGCGGAAGACCAACCCGCGGGACTGGACCTACGCCAACATCGCGACGATGCGCGGGCAGCTGCAATCCATGGGCCTGTCGCTCGATTGGAGCCGCGAGATCGCGACCTGCGATCCGGACTACTACAAGCACCAGCAGCGCATGTTCCTCGACTTCCTCGGCAAGGGGCTGGTCACGCGCCGCACCGCCAAGGTCAACTGGGACCCGGTCGACCACACCGTGCTCGCCAACGAGCAGGTGATCGACGGGCGCGGCTGGCGCTCGGGTGCGCCGGTCGAGCAGCGCGAGCTGACGCAGTGGTTCTTCAAGATCACCGACTTCGCGCAGGATCTCTACGACGCGCTCGACGGTCTCGAGCGCTGGCCGGAGAAGGTCCGGCTGATGCAGCGGAACTGGATCGGGCGCTCGCAGGGGTTGCAGGTCCGGTTCGCCCTCGCGACGGCGGTCGAGGGGGTCGGCGAGGCGATCGAGGTCTACACCACCCGGCCCGACACCCTGTTCGGCGCGCGCTTCCTGGCGATCGCCGCCGACCATCCCGTGGCGGCGGCCCTGTCCGGCGCGAACCCGGCGCTGCAGGCCTTCGTCGACGAATGCCGGCGCATGGGCACGGCGCAGGCGGCGATCGACACGGCGGAGAAGCTCGGCTTCGACACCGGGCTCACCGTGCGCCATCCGCTCGACCCGTCCTGGACGCTGCCGGTCTACGTCGCGAACTTCGTGCTGATGGAGTACGGCACCGGCGCCGTCTTCGGCTGCCCGGCGCACGACCAGCGCGATCTCGACTTCGCCAACAAGTACGGCCTCGGCAACACCCCCGTGGTCTGCCCCGAGGACCAGGATCAGGACAGCTTCGTCATCACCGACACCGCCTTCGACGGCGACGGGCGGATGATCAACTCGCGCTACCTCGACGGCATGACGACGGGCGAGGCCTTCGAGGCGGTGGCGAACCGCCTGGAGGCGGAGGTCCTCTCCGGCCGCCCGGTCGCGGCCCGCAAGGTGCAGTTCCGCCTGCGCGACTGGGGCGTGTCGCGCCAGCGCTACTGGGGCTGCCCGATCCCGATCATCCACTGCGAGGCCTGCGGCCCCGTGCCGGTGCCGGTCGCCGACCTGCCGGTGAGGCTGCCCGAGGAGGTCTCGTTCGACCAGCCCGGCAACCCGCTGGAGCGCGACCACGCCTGGCGCACCGTGCCGTGCCCGTCCTGCGGCGCTGCGGCGCGGCGCGAGACCGACACGATGGACACCTTCGTCGACTCGTCCTGGTACTACGCCCGGTTCACCGCGCCGTGGCTCGCCGACCGGCCGACCGACCCGGCGGCGGTGAACCGCTGGCTCGCCGTCGACCAGTATATCGGCGGCATCGAGCACGCGATCCTGCACCTGCTCTACGCGCGTTTCTTCATGCGGGCGATGCAGGCGACCGGCTGGTCCGGCGTCTCGGAGCCGTTCGCCGGCCTGTTCACCCAGGGCATGGTCGTCCACGAGACCTACAAGGACGCGGCCGGCGCCTGGGTGCCGCCGGCGGAGGTGCGGTTCTCGACCGAAGACGGCGAGCGCCGCGGGTTCCACGTGAAAACCTCGGCGCCCATCGCGATCGGCCCGATCGAGAAGATGTCGAAGTCGAAGAAGAACGTCGTCGACCCCGACGACATCATCGCCTCCTTCGGCGCCGACACCGCGCGCTGGTTCATGCTCTCGGATTCGCCGCCGGAGCGCGACGTGATCTGGACGGAGGAGGGCGTGCAGGGCGCCGCCCGCTTCGTGCAGCGGGTGTGGCGGCTGGTGAACGCCGCCGTCTCGGCCACCGGATCGGGCGGCGGCGACGCGGCCTTGCGCAAGGCCGCGCACAAGGCGCTCGCCGCCTTCGGCGAGGATGTCGAGCGCCTGCGCTTCAACCGCTGCGTCGCCCACGTCTACACCCTCGCCAACGCCCTTGAGGACGCGTTCCGCGGCGGCGCCTCGGCGGCGGCCGGCCGCGAGGCCGCCGGCATCCTGGTCCAGCTGATCGCGCCGATGATGCCGCACCTGGCCGAGAGCTGCTGGGCGGTGCTCGGCCGCGACGGGCTGGTCGCGCAGGCGCCGTGGCCCGGCTTCGACCCCGCTTTGCTGGTCGAGGATACGGTCGCGCTCCCGGTGCAGGTCAACGGCAAGAAGCGCGCCGACGTCACCGTCCCGCGCGACGCCGACGCGGCGGCCGTCGAGGCCCTGGTGCTCGCCGACGAGGCGGTCCGGCGCGCCCTCGAAGGCCGGACGCCCCGCAAGGTCATCGTCGTGCCCGGGCGGATCGTGAACCTGGTGGTGTGAGGAGGGGCTGCCCCCTCCCCCGCTTAAGGGGGAGGGAAGAGGCGTGCGATCGCTCGTGGATCGACCGAACGTCGTCTCAGGCCGCGAGCGCCCGGCTCACCGTGGCGCGCAGGTCCGCCAGCGAGAACGGCTTCGTCAGCACGTCGGTGACGATGGCGTCGAGGCCGCGCGCGCGCTCGCGCTGGTCGGCGAAGCCGGTCATCAGCAGGATGGTCAGGTCGGGGAAGTCGCGCTTGGCCGCGAGCGCCAGCGCGATGCCGTCCATCAGCGGCATGCGGATGTCGGTGAGCATCAGGTCGAAGGCGCCGTCGGATTCGTTCAGCCGGTCGAGGCCGTCGCTGCCGTCGATCGCCGTGACCACGGCATGGCCGTCGATCTCGAGGCCTCGCTTGAGGAAGCCGCGGACCGTCTCTTCGTCATCCACCAGAAGGATGCGCGCCATGTCGCCTGTATTCGATCCACCGAGGGAAGGCCGTCCGGCCCGGACACGTCTAGAGATCGTCTAAACATCGGCCGTCCTGTCAAGACATTTGAGGACGAAAAGCCTGGAAGTGCCGGAGGGTTGCGAAAATGCCGCGTCCCGAAACGCGGTTCAGGCCCCGCCGAACAGGTCCGGATCTTGGCTGTCGTAGTCGACGACGCCGACGAAGGGGAGCTGGCGGAAGGCGTGGGCCGCATCCATGCCGTAGCCGACGACGAAGGCGTCGGGGCAGGTGAAGCCGACGAAGTCGGCGTCGATCTGCACCGCGCGCTTGCCCGGCTTCTCGAGCAGCACCGCGGTGAGGACGCGCGAGGCGCCGCGGGCCATCAGCAGGTCCTTGGCGAAGACCACCGTGCGGCCGGATTCGAGGATGTCGTCGACGAGCAGCACGTCGCGGCCGCGCACCTCGCTCTGGACGTCGCGCAGGATCTCGACCTGGCCGGAGGAGATCGTGCCGGTGCGGTAGCTCGACAGGTGCACGAACTCGACCTGCGGCGACAGCCCGACCCGGTGCAGGGCCCGCAGCAGGTCGGCGGCGAACATGAAGCTGCCCTTCAGCACCGCCACCACGAGCAGGTTCTGCGGGGCGGCCGCCTTGATCTCGCGGGCCAACGCCTCGTTGCGCGTGGCGATGGTGGCTTCGTCGAAGAGGACGCGGACGCGTCGGGAGGGCGTGGTCATGCGCCTCCATACCCTATTCCGGCGCCGTCCGGCCACGGCCCGCCGGCGGAAAATCGACGGCGGCGCGGTCGCCCGCGACCTACTCCGCTTTCGCCGTCTCGGGTCGAGCCGTCTCCGGCCTGCCCGACTCCGGCTTGCCCGCATCCGAGAACCGGACCTCGATGCCGCGGCCCTGCTCGGGCGGATCGGAAAACCGGCCGGCGAATCGCGCGGTCTCGCCCTGCGCCAGCCGGCTGCGCGGCGGGGCGATGGTGTAGGTCCTCACGACGCCCGCGGCGGCGTCGCGCATCACGACGCTGATCGGCGGCACCAGCACCCCGCCGCGGGCGATGCCGACGAGGTCGCCCTCGACCGCGAGCTCGGCCGGCTTCTCGCCGTAGGCCGGGGTGCGGACCGCGGCGACGTCCCGGATCTCGAGGCCGCGCAGGTTCACCGGCAGGCCGATGCGGGCGAACAGCCCGGCCGCCTGCGGCAGCGCCTGCACCACCGGCACGCGGGCGAGGCAGGCGAGCGGGATCGCGGCCAAAACCACGAGGCAGGCGGCCAGGGCCGGCGACAGCCCGGCGATCCCGCCCTTGCCCTGGTTCCGGCCGAGCGGCTTGTAGCCGAGCTTGGCCTTCTTCGCCCGCGTGCCTCGCGGCGGTGCGGGGACGTTGTCGATGGTGTCGGCCGTCGCGGCGCTGCGCACCGCGGCGGAGGCCTCGGCCCAGGCATCCTCGGAGACCGTCTCGTCGGCGCCGGGGCTGGCGGCCTGCAGCTCGGCCTCGTGGGCGGCGATCACCTCGGCCGGCGACACGAACCAGGTCTCGCGGCAGGCGGCGCAGCGCACCGAACGCCCCTCGGTGCCGACGCGGGCGGTCTCGATGCGATATTCGCTGGCGCAGGTCGGGCAGACGATCAGCATACGCGGCACGCTCGTTGGCGGGGGCAGCCGGGCGGGACCTGCGGCGAAAACCCTTGGGCGATCGTCTTCGGTTAGGGTTAAGCTCCGGTGAAACCGCCGGGAGCCGGCTTGAAATGGCCATGCGCGGCGGTCATCCCGGTGCGGACGGCATGGACCGGGACGGAACGGGAGCGAACGGGCCCTTGCGCGAAACGGCGACGACGAAAAGCCTGCTCTCCGGGGCGGAAGGGCCTGTGGTCCAGTTCGAGAACGTCGGCATGCGCTACGGCCTCGGGCCGGAGGTGCTGTCCGACGTGAGCTTCCGCATCCAGCCGCACTCGTTCCAGTTCCTCACCGGGCCGTCGGGGGCCGGCAAGACGACGCTGCTGCGGCTGATCCTGCTCTCGGTGCGTCCGACCCGCGGGCTGGTCTCGGTGTTCGGCAACGAGGTCAGCGGCATCTCCAGCGCGTCGCTCACCGGCCTGCGCCGCCGCATGGGCGTGGTGTTCCAGGATTTCCGCCTGCTCGACCACCTCACGACCTACGAGAACGTGGCGCTGCCGCTGCGCGTCCAGGGCCGGGCCGAGACCAGCTACCGGGCCGAGGTCGTTGAGCTGCTGCGCTGGGTCGGCCTCGGCGAGCGCATGCACGTGCTGCCGCCGCTGCTCTCGGGCGGCGAGAAGCAGCGCGCGGCCATCGCCCGGGCGCTCATCGCCCGGCCCGACCTGCTGCTCGCCGACGAGCCGACCGGCAACGTCGACCCGAGCCTCGGGCGCCGCCTGCTGCGGCTCTTCCTCGAGCTGAACAAGCTCGGCACCTCGGTGATCATCGCCACCCACGATTTCGGGATCATGGACTCGGTCGATGCCCGCCGGATGGTGATCGGCGACGGCCGCCTGCGGATCGAAGGCTGATGGACACGACCCGCGAACGCAGCCAGGCCGCCAGGACGGCCCCGGACAGGGCCGCGGTCGATCCGGCGCTGCCCCCGACCCTGCGGCGCAACGCGCCCCTGGTCCCGACCGATTCGGCCGCGAGCCGCTCGCTCGCCGCCGTCATCGCCATCCTCACCTTCCTCGCGGGCCTGTGCGCGGGCGCGGCCGAGATCGTCGCGTCGAGCGCCGGCCAGTGGCAGGGCACCGTGGCGCAGGAGGTGACGATCCAGGTACGCCCGGCCCCCGGCCGCGACCTCGACGCCGACATCGCCCGGGCCGACGCCATCGCCAAGGCCGAGCCCGGCATCGCCGCGACGCGGGTGTTCTCCAAGGCGGAGGCCGAGCGCCTGCTCGAGCCCTGGCTCGGCAGCGGCCTCGACCTCTCCGACCTGCCGGTGCCGCGCCTGATCACCCTGAAGCTCGGCGACCAGTCCCCCGACCTCAAGCACCTGCGCGCCGGCCTCGCCGAGGCGATGCCGGGGGTCGCCAGCCTCGACGACCACGCGCTCTGGCTGCAGCGGCTCTCGACCGCGGCCAACACCTTCGTCGGCATCGGCGTCGGCATCGTCGCGCTGGTGCTGGTCGCCACGGGCCTCGCGGTGGCGTTCGCCACCCGCGGCGCCATGGCCGGAAACCGCGAGGTGGTGGAGGTGCTCCACTTCGTCGGCGCCGACGACGACTTCATCGCCCGCGCCTTCCAGCGCCGCTTCTTCGGGCTGGGGCTGCGCGGCGGGATCATCGGCTCGGCCGCGGCGCTCGCCGCCTTCGCGCTGGCCGGGCTGCTCGCCCGCACCTGGCGCTCGGGGCCGGCGGGCGACGAGGTCGAGGCTTTGTTCGGCGCCTTCCACATCGGCTGGCGCGGCTATGCCAGCGTGATGGCGATCGGCGTCATCGCCTCGCTCGTCACCGCCGTGATCTCCCGGCTGACCGTGCGGCGGTTCCTGGCCTGAGTCGCGCGTCCGGCCGGTCCGGCACCGCGCCCCGCCGGGCATCGGAGACGAACGGTTCCGAAAATCCCCGTGATCGGAAGTGCTTGGCCGTGCGTTAACCCTGCGGAAAGGATTTGCGTCCGCAAATGCCGCCTCCGCCCCGCCGCAATCGGCGCTATTCTCCCGGAGCATGACCACGCGTATGGCGCGCGCCTTCGATCCGAGACAGGCCGGCCCCGGCGCCGAGCTCACGGGCTGGGCCTGGGACGCCCGCCCGAGGGCGATGCCGGCGGCCGCGCCCGCCGCGCGGGCCGCCGGCCCGGTGGCGCTGACGATCCTCGGCCTCGCCGGCCTCGGCGCGGTCGCGCTGCTCGCCGGCTTCCTCGCCTTCGTCGCCGCGCTCGACCGCAGCGAGCGGGTGCCGCAGGGCCGTGCCGACGGGATCGTCGCGCTGACCGGCGGCGCCCAGCGCATCGGCGACGCGATCGACCTGCTGGCCGGCGGCTACGGCCGGCGCCTGCTGATCACCGGCGTCAACGAACGCACCAGCCGCGACGAGATCGCCCGGCTCAACCCGACGCAGCGCCACTGGATCGATTGCTGCGTCGACCTCGACTACCGCGCGCGCAACACCATCGGCAACGCCATCGAGACCCGGCGCTGGATGCGCCACAACCGCTTCAGCACCGTCGCGGTGGTGACCTCGAACTACCACATGCCGCGGACCCTGATCGAGCTCGACCACGCGCTCCAGGGCGCCGACCGGATCGTGCCCCATCCGGTGATCGCCGAAGGCTTCGACGCCGCCGATTGGTGGCACAGCCCCTCGGCGACCAAGCTGCTGGCGTCCGAATACCTGAAGTTCCTGGTCGCCTGGGTCCGCACCCGCTTCGAGACCGACCCGGAAAGCTCGCGCGTCGCGATCCTGATCGGCCGCGGCAAGCCGGTGAAGGCGCCGGTGCGGATGGTCGCCGAGCCGCTGCTGCGCGATCTGCAGTAGGCCGGCCGCGCCGCTCGCCGGCCCCACCTCATGAAAAAGCCCTGCGTGCCGGGGCATCGCAGGGCTGATCGGGGGCACCGTCGCCGAGGCGACGGGCCGATCGAAGGCTGAGCGTCGCTCAGAGCGGCTTGGCGGGGTAGGTCCGCACGCCGGGGCGGGCCGCCGCGCCCGAAGGAACGCCCTGGCTCGCCGTCGCGCCGGACGGGTCGGACGCGGTCAGCGCCGGGCCGCTCCAGCCCTCGGACCGCCAGCTCTGCGACCGCTCGTCGACGTTGACCGAGCCGTGCTGCTCGAGGATGTCCATCGCCGTCGTGGCGTGGGCGTCGTCCGTGCGCACCGTCACCAGGGTGCCGCCGCGGCGGATGCCCTCGTTGTAGGTGTGGGCGTCGTTCTCGCTGATCCCGGCGCCGGTGAGCGCGCCGACGAGGCCGCCCGCGGCCGCGCCGATGCCGGCGCCCGTCAGGGTCGCGACCAGCCAGCCGGCCGCCACGACCGGCCCGACGCCGGGGATGGCGAGCAGGCCGAGGCCGGTGAGGAGGCCGGTCGCGCCGCCGACCACCGTGCCGAGCGAGGCGCCGGTCCCGGCTCCCGTCTCGGCCTTGTGGGCGGTCTCGGCATGGTCGCCCGTGCCGAGCCGGCCGGCATGCCGGTCGCCCTCGTTGTTGCTGACGACGCTGATGTCGCCGTGCGAGATGCCGGCCGCCTCGAGGCGGGACACCGCGGTGCTGGCCGCGTCGTAATCGTCGTAGAGCGCCGTGATGGTTTGCTGAGCCATGGTCAAATCCTGGATGTCGTGGGAATTGCGTGCCTGCGCCTCAGCCGTCCGGGGACGGCGATCACTGCGCGGCGACGTTGCCCTTGAAGTCGACGCCGACCTTGACCGGCTTGCCGTTCAGCATCGCGTCGCCGCGCCAGATGCCCTTGTCGTCCTTCATCAGGCCGCGGACGTCCTTGTAGCCGGCATCCTCGAGGCGCTTGTGCGTCTGGGCTTCCGTGAAGCTGTTGGCGCCTTCCTCCAGCTTGGCATGCGCGGCCGCGTTGGCGGTGGCGGGCTTGCCGGCGTCGGGCCGGTCGGTGTTCGGACGCGTGACGGCTTCCTGGCCACCGGACTTCTCGCTGGACTTGGCGTCCGGAGCGGGGTTGCCCGTCGTCGTGGTCTGTGCGGACACGGTGCCCGTACCGAGAAGGGTGACGAGCGCGATGGCGGTCAGATAGCGTTGCAAGGCGGTTTCCTCTACTGTTGGTCCCCTTCAATTCCTTCGTGGCGCGAAGCGTTCCACTTTATATTTTGCGAGAACATCGTGTCGGCGGCTAACGACGGCGACGAGCTTTGCGATCACGCACGGCTTGCTTGGGAAATATTTCGCAGCGGTTGCCGCAGCGTGCGCGATGACCAGGACGCGCGCGAAACGCCACGCTCTTCCCTCCCCCCGACGGATCTCGGGCTTGCCCGAGATCCGCACCCTGTGTCCCCAAATCGGGCAGGCCCGACTTGGGGACGGGGGAGGGAAGAGGCGTCGCGACTTCGGTTGCAGGGATGAGAGCCGGGAGCGAAACGACGGCACGGGGCCGGGCCGATAGGAACCGGCCTCCACCCCCCTTCACGATCACCCGCGGCAGCGGGCCTTGATCGCGGCGGAGAATTCCTTCTCGGAGTCCTGGACCTGGGTCAGCCGGGCGCCGCGCTCGGAGCCCGAGAGGCAGCGGCCGTAGACGCCGGCGACGCGGCGCATGGTGTCCACGTGGCGGCGCCAGATCCGGCAGGCCTTGGCGTCGTCGCCGTCGGCCTGCTCGAGCTGGTCGAGCGCCTGCCGCTGCATCGATTGGGCGACGAGCACGTCGCGGGCGCAGGTGCCGTCGGCCGCGCCCTGCTGCGCCGCGGCCGCCGCGGGCATGGCGAGGAACGCCGCGAGCGCGGCCCGGCGCAGGATGCGAGGCCCGCTCATGCGGCCTGCGAGGCCGAGGTGTGGGTGAGCAGCGCGTAGAGGGCGTGCCCGTCGCGGGCCGCGCGGATCCGGTCGAGGATTCCCGGCTCGCGCAGGATGCGCGCGACCTGGGCGAGCGCCTTCAGGTGGTCGGCGCCCGCGCCCTCGGGGGCGAGCAGCAGGAAGGCGAAGTCGACCAGGCGGCCGTCAAGGGACTCGAAGTCGACCGGGCGGTCGAGGCGGGCGACGAGCCCGAACAGCCGGTCGAGCCCCGGCAGCTTGCCGTGCGGGATCGCGACGCCGTCGCCGATGCCGGTGGAGCCGAGGCGCTCGCGCTGGAGCAGGGTCTCGTAGACGTCGCGGGCGTCGAGCGCCGGCAGGCGGCGGACGGCCTGGGCGGCGAGGTCCTGCAGCACCTGCTTCTTGGCCCGGGCGCGGAGCGAGGGCACCACGGAATCCGGATCGAGGAATTCCAGCATCGGCATTGAAGGACCGCCCGTCCGATCGAAAGCCATGGGGGCCCCGCCCCCATGAAGAGGGGGCGCGCCGCGTTGTCCGCGCGGCCCAGCCCCGAAAACATCAATCCCCGCGCCGACGAGCCGGTTCCGGCTCCCTCGGCTCAGGCCGCGGCGCTCGGCGGGTCGACCCAGCCGATCGCGCCGTCGCTGCGCCGGTATACGACGTTGATGCGGCCGGTGCCAGCATGGACGAAGACGATCACCGGGGCGCCGGTGAGATCCAGCGCGGTGACCGCCTCGCTCACCGAGTGGCGCTTGAGTGTCTTGGTGCTCTCGGCCACGATCGGCGGATGGTTCGAGCCGTCGTCGGGCTCGTCCTCGTCCTCCTCCGGCGCGGCGAAGACCGCATAGGCCGCCTCGACCGCGGCGCCGTTCGGGCCCCCGTTCGGCCCTTGGGCATGCTCCTTGAGCCGGTGCTTGTAGCGGCGCAGGCGCTTCTCCAGCCGGTCGGCGGTCTGCTCGAAGCTGGCGCGGGCGTCGTGCGCGGTGGACGACGCCTCGATGGTGAGCCCGGAGACGAGGTGCAGCACGCAGTCGGTGCGGTAGGCGGTGCCGTCGCGCCGGAGCGTGACGTGGCCGGTGCTCGAGTCGTTCATGTGCCCGTCGAGATACTTGGACAGGGTCGCCGCCATCCGCTCGTCGACCCGGCCCCTGAGGGCTTCGCCGAGGTCCAGGCCGTGGCCCGTGACGCGCAATGACCCCATGTATCCTCCGGTTTGGTTGACCCTGGTCTCTTGCCCGCGGATCGAGGCCCGCGGGCTTCGGCGGAACGCCGACCCGCCGTCGCGGCGGGGGACGGAGTTAAGGAGCCGGCGCAGGGGAAGTCAACGGAGAGGACCGGCCCCTCCGGCGACGGCCGCGACCCCGGGGCGAACCCGAAGCCGCGGCGCCCGAGCGCGCACCGGCCTCGACTGCCGGCGCGTCACCCGCCCGCTCGGTCGCCGCCGGCCGGCTCGTGGATCGGGCAGCCGTTGAAGCGCTCGCGGAACGCGGCCGAGTGCTTGTAGGGCGCGTTGCGCGCCCGGTTGATGTTGCCGAGCGGCCGGTGCGCGGCGAGCCCGGTCCAGACGCTGAAGCGCATGCCCTCGTCGACCGCCTGCACCCGGCCCGGCTCCCAGCTGTCCTGCGGCCGGACGGTGATCAGGCCGACCCGCTGGAACGGCGCCTCCGCCTCGTCCCACTCCACCGTCGGATCCTCCACCGGCTGGCGTTCGAGGTCGCGGCAGAGCTGGACCCGGAACTCCCACACGCCCTCGATGCCCCGCATCTCGGACTGGACCGTCTCGCGGATCGCGTTCGGTCGCCCCGAGGCGTCGATCTCGGTGCCGGTGAGCGCGGTCAGCGCCGGGGCGACGGGGGCGACCGAGAACTTCGCGATGTGGTCGCCGTACCGGAACGGGGTGACGCTGTAGTAGGTCTCGCCGAGCGGATCGACGTTCGGTGCGCCGCCGAGCGCGCCGATGGTCGGGCTGTCGATGCCGACCGCGTGCAGCGCCTTGTTGACCCCGCGCAGCACGGTGGAGGCGGCGACCTTCAGGCCCTCGGCCCGGTCGGTGGTGCCGGCGAGCAGCTTCAGGCTGCCCAGGAACTTGTCGGCGTTCGGCGCCTGGAACACCGTGCCGTTGACGAAGATGAAGTTCTGCGTGGTGCCCTCGGCGTCGGGCAGCCGCTCGCCCGCGACGTCGAGCACCTTCAGGGCGAGGCCGCGCGGCAGCGAGACGGCGTCGGGCAGGATGTCGCCCGCGTTCGTCGAGAGCCGCAGGTAGACCTTGTGCTCGCCGGGCGTGGCGAACAGACCCTGCGCCAGCTCGGGCGGCAGGTCCGCGTCGATCCTGAGCACGCCCTCGAGGATGCCGTGCGCCTTGGCGTGGACGGAGCGCACCGCGTGCCCGGAATCCTCGGCCACCGTCTTGAGGATGGTGTCGAAGGTCTCGTTGAGCTTGTCGATCGTCCGCCCTTCCTCGACGGTCACGGTCTCGACGTCAGGATTGTAGTGAACCGGGCTCGCGAGCATGCAACGTCTCCTGAACTTGCTTGCGCACAACCAATCATGTCCGGATCCGTTCCCGGTTCGAGCCTCGGATCCAGGCTATAGGCCGCCGCGGACGGCGCACGCGACCGGTTCGCGGGCTCTCAGCGCGCCATCATCGCCCCGGGCTGCATCCCGCCCTGCGCATAGCGCTCGCGCCGGCGCTCGATCGAGGACGGGATCCGCAGCGATTCCCGGTACTTCGCCACCGTGCGGCGGGCGATGTCGACGCCCTCGCCGCGCAGCTTCTGCACCAGGGCGTCGTCGGAGAGCACGTCGTCCGAGGTCTCGCCGTCGACGAGCTGCTTGATGCGGTGGCGCACGGCTTCCGAGGAATGCGCGGCGGTGCCCGCCGCGCCCGGGATCGCGGCGGTGAAGAAGTACTTCATCTCCAGGGTGCCGCGGCTGGTGCCGATCGCCTTGTTGGAGGTGACGCGCGAGACGGTGGATTCGTGCATCCCGATCGCCTCGGCGACCGTCTTCAGGTTCAGCGGCCGCAGGTGCGCGACGCCGTGGACGAAGAACCCGTCCTGCTGGCGCACGATCTCGGTGGCGACCTTGAGGATCGTGCGCGCGCGCTGCTCCAGGCTCCGGGTGAGCCAGTTCGCGGTCTGCAGGGCCTCGGAGAGGAAGGCCTTGTCCCCCTCGGCCTTCGCACCCCGGACCACGCGGGCGTAGTAGCTCTGGTTGACCAGCACCCGCGGCAGCGCCTCGCCGTTCAGCTCCACCAGCCAGGAGCCGTCGGGGGCCGCGCGCACGAACACGTCGGGGATCAGCACCTCGACGCCGCTGGAGCCGAAGGCCCGCCCGGGCTTGGGGTCGAGCCGGCGGATCTCGGCCAGCATCTCGACGAGGTCCTCGTCGTCGACACCGCACAGGCGCCGCAGCGCCGAGAAATCGCGCTTGGCCACGAGGTCGAGGCGGGAGACCAGCGCCTGCATCGCCGGGTCGAACCGGTTCTGCTCGCGCAGCTGGATAGCCAGGCACTCGGCGAGGTCGCGCGCGGCGATGCCGGCCGGATCGAAGCTCTGGACGAGCTTGAGCACGCCCGCCACCCGGTCGAGGGAGGCGCCGAGGCGCTCGGCCACCGCGTCGATCGATTCGCGCAGGTATCCGGCCTCGTCCACCGCATCGATCAGGAAGCCGCCGATCAGCCGGTCGGTGGCGTCGCGGGTGGCGAGGTCGAGCTGGCGGCCGAGATGCTCGCGCAGGGAGGTCTCGACGGTGAGCGTCGCCTCGAAGTCCGGCGCCTCCGAATCGAAGCTGCCGCCGGTGCTGCCGTAGGGCGCGGGCGTCAGCGAGAGCATGTCGCCGGTGGCCGCCTCGCGGATCGGGCTCGGCGCGTCGTCGGGGTAGACGTTGTCGAGGCGGGCGTCGAAATCGCCGTCGATCTCGCCGCGGCCCGGGTCGACCTCGGCGGCGGTCCACTCGGCGGCGCCCTCGAAGGTCTCGGCGGCGGGTTCCGCGCCCTCGGCCGGCCCCTCGGACGGCTCGGCCTCGGCGCGCTCCAGGAGCGGGTTGCGCTCCAGCTCGGCATCGACGTAGGCCGCGAGATCGAGCTGGGAGAGTTGGAGAAGCTTGATCGCTTGCAGAAGCTGCGGTGTCATCACCAGGGACTGGCCCTGGCGCATTTCCAGCCGTTGCAGCAAACTCATCGCGTGGCCTCGGTCCTCTTCGGTGAACAGGCCGCGCCCCGCGTTATTACGCTATAGGCACGGTTCTTGCTTAAGCCCTAGTGAAACGCTGTAAACCGATCCCGGCCGCGCGTCAAAGCGTGATGGCCGGTCGTCGCGTTGGTTCGGGGGACGGTGGCACCGGCGCCACAGCCACGGGGGGCGCCCGTCCCGCTCGCCGACCCGGCGGGCCGATGGGCTCGGCCCGGCCGCCCACGCAGACCTCGCATGCCGAAGGGGCGCGATCCCGCTCGGGAATCGTGCCGGCTCGACCGGCCGGCGGGGGCGCGGTTCGGCACTCGCGCATGCGGCGATCGGGGGCGATGGCCGCCACCCTGCAGCCGTCGCCAGGGCGGCGCGGGACGTCGCGGATGCGGTCGAGGCGCCGCAGCTCGTGCCGCGCTCCGGTCCCGTGCTCAGCTGCGCAGGCCGGGCGCCTCCTGGCCCGTGCGGGCGACGTACTCGGTGTAGCCGCCGCCGTACTGGTGGATGCCGTCGGGCGTGAGCTCGAGCACCCGGTTCGAGAGCGCGGCCAGGAAGTGGCGGTCGTGGCTCACGAACAGCATCGTGCCCTCGTAAGCGGAGAGCGCGTCGATCAGCATCGCCTTGGTGCCGATGTCGAGGTGGTTGGTCGGCTCGTCGAGCACCAGGAAGTTCGGCGGGTCGAACAGCATCTTGGCCATCACCAGCCGCGCCTTCTCGCCGCCCGAGAGCACCCGGCAGCGCTTCTCGACGTCGTCGCCCGAGAACCCGAAGCAGCCGGCGAGCGCGCGCAGGGAGCCCTGGCCGGCCTGCGGGAAGGTGCTCTCCAGGTCCTGGAACACGGTGAGGTCGCCGTCGAGCAGGTCCATGGCGTGCTGGGCGAAGTAGCCGAGCTTGACGCTGCCGCCGACCGCCACCGTGCCGTCGTCGGGCTGGGCCGAGCCCGTCACGAGCTTCAGCAGCGTCGACTTGCCGGCGCCGTTGACCCCCATCACGCACCAGCGCTCGCGCCGGCGGATGCCGAAATCGAGGTTTTGGTAGATCGTGCGGCTGCCGTAGCGCTTGTGCACGCCCTTCAGCATCACGACGTCGTCGCCCGAGCGCGGCGCCGGCTGGAACTCGAACGCCACCGATTGGCGCCGCTTCGGCGGCTCGACGCGCTCGATCTTGTCGAGCTTCTTCACCCGGCTCTGCACCTGGGCGGCGTGGCTCGCCCGCGCCTTGAAGCGCTCGATGAACTTGATCTCCTTGGCGAGCATCGCCTGCTGGCGCTCGAACTGCGCCTGCTGCTGGCTCTCGTTGAGTGCGCGCTGCTGCTCGTAGAAGGCGTAGTCGCCCGAGAAGGTGGTCAGCGTGCCGCCGTCGATCTCGATCACCTTGCCGACGATGCGGTTCATGAACTCGCGGTCGTGCGAGGTCATCAGCAGCGCGCCCTCGAACCCCTTGAGGAAGGATTCGAGCCAAATCAGGCTCTCGATGTCGAGGTGGTTGGAGGGCTCGTCGAGGAGCATCACGTCCGGGTTCATCAGCAGGATGCGGGCAAGCGCCACGCGCATCTTCCAGCCGCCGGACAGCTTGCCGACGTCCCCGTCCATCATCTCCTGGGAGAAGCTCAGGCCGGCCAGCACCTCGTAGGCCCGGCCTTCGAGCGCGTAGCCGTCGAGCTCCTCGAAGCGCGCCTGGACCTCGCCGTAGCGGGCGATCAGCGCGTCCATCTCGTCGGCCCGGTCGGGATCGGAGAACGCCGCCTCCAGCGCCTTCATCTCCAGGCCGACGGCGCTGACCGGGCCGGCGCCGTCCATCACCGCCGAGACGACGCTGCAGCCCGACATCTCGCCGACGTCCTGGCTGAAGTAGCCGATGGTGACGCCGCGATCGGTGGCGACCTGGCCCTCGTCGGGCTCCTCCTCGCCGGTGATCATCCGGAACAGGGTGGTCTTGCCGGCGCCGTTGGGGCCGACGAGGCCGATCTTCTCGCCCTTCTGCAGGGCGGCGGACGCCTCGATGAAGACGATCTGCCGGCCGTTCTGCTTGCCGATCTTTTCGAGGCGTATCATGCGGTCAGGGACCCTCGGGATGGTCCCGCGGGCCTTACGGCATCGGGCCCGCGACCGGAAGGGCGCCGGGCTATCGCGCGAAGCGGGCCTGCAGGCTGTGCCCGTGCATCCGCGCCGAGAACACCACCTTGGCGCCGGCGGGCAGCGGCCCCTTGAGCGCGCCGACCATGCGGTTCGGCGCGGCGCCGGCGAGCGGCACCGTCTCGGTCCCGGCCCCGGTCTGGACGAAGGCCTTGCCCGTCAGCCCCGCGGTCGCGGCCGGGCCGCCGTCATCGTCGGTGACGAAGAACGTCAGCGCGGTCTCCGACGCGACGAGCTCGATCGGATGCCCGTCCGCCACCACCACGACGCCGCCGTTCGGGCCGGCGGCGCGGGCCGGGGCGGCGAGGGCGAGGAGGAGGGCGATGGCGAGGACGGGGCGCATGGACGGCTCCTGGGTTTTACGGGGTGGCGACATTGGTTCAGCAGGACTAGGTGCGTCTTCCCTCCCCCGCAGAGGGGGGAGGGAAGTGACGCACCGTCAAAACGCATCGGCCGTCGCAACCCCGGTCGGTGCCTCCGCGCGGGGGGCGGCGCGCAGGCGCTCCACCGGCCGGCGGCCGAAGCCGAGGAACAGGATCGGCGTCAGCACCGTGTCGAGCAGCGTCGCGCTGATCAGGCCGCCGAAGATCGTCACGGCGACCGGGTGCAGGATCTCCTTGCCGGGCGCGTCGGCGCCGACGAGCAGCGGCGCCAGCGCGATGCCGGCGGCGAGCGCGGTCATCAGCACCGGCGTCAGCCGCTCCAGGCTGCCGCGAATCACGAGGTCCGGCCCGAACGGCAGGTCCTCGCGGATCGCGAGGTTCAGCCAATGGCTGATCTTGAGGATGCCGTTGCGCGTCGCGATGCCGGTCAGGGTGATGAAGCCGATCATCGAGGCGACCGAGAGCGGCTGCCCGGCGAGCCACAGGGCGACCACCGAGCCGATCAGCGCCAGCGGGATGCTGCCGAGGATGATCAGCGTCAGCACGGCCGAGCGGTAGCGGCCGTAGAGCAGGGTGAAGACCAGCGCCAGCGACACGAGCGAGAGCAGGCCGATGGTGCGCGCCGCCTCGCCCTGCGCCTGGAACGCGCCTTCGAGGCTGGTCGCGTACCCGGCCGGCCACCGGGTCGCATCCACCTGCTGGCGGATGGCGGCGACGACCCGGCCCATGTCGGCGCCGGGCGCGGTGTTGGCCTGGACGACGATGCGCCGGCGCGCGTTCTCGCGAAGGATCTGGTTCGGGCCGTCGGTCTCGCGGATGTCGGCGATCTGGCGGGCCGGCACCCAGCCGGAGGGCGTCTCGACCAGGAGGTCGCCGAGCGCCTGGGTGGTGCGCTGGGTGTCGGAGAGCCGCATCACCACGTCGAAGCGGCGGATGCCGTCGACCACGCGCGAGACCACCTGGCCGTTCGAGAGCCGGCTCAGCTGGTCCACGAGCGCCGCCGGCTGCACCCCATAGAGGGCGGCCCGCGCATAGTCGACGCGGACCTCGAGCTGCGGGATCAGCACCTGCTTCTCGACCTGCAGGTCGGCGATGCCGGGGATCGCGGACAGGCGCTGGCGCAGGTCGTCGGCGAGGCGCCGCAACGTATCGAGGTCGTCGCCGAAGATCTTCAGCGCGATCTCGGCGCGCACCCCCGAGAGCATGTGGTCGAGCCGGTGCGAGATCGGCTGGCCGACGTTGACGGAGACCGGCAGCAGGGCGAGGCGGGCGCGGATGTCGGCGACGAGGGCGTCCTTGGGCCGGGCGCCGGGCTTCAGGTCGACCTCGAGGTCGGAGGAGTGGACGCCCTCGGCATGCTCGTCGAGCTCGGCCCGGCCGGTGCGGCGGCCGACCGAGCGCACGTCCGGGATCTCGAGGAGCAGGCGCTCGGCCACCAGCCCCATCCGGTTGCTCTCGGGCAGCGAGATGCCGGGGTTGAACGCCATGTTGACGGTGAACGAGCCCTCGTTGAACGGCGGCAGGAAGGCGCGCGGCAGCCACGTCGCCGCGACGGCGGCGGCCGCGACCGCGAGCCCGGCCGCGAGCAGGATCGGGCGCCCGCGGGGCAGGGCGACGCGCAGGGTCGCGGCCAGGGCACGCTCGAGCCCGCGGATCAGCCCGCTCTCGTGCTGGTCGAGGCGCTTGAGGCCGGGCAGGAGGTAGTAGGCCATCACCGGCGTCAGGGTGATCGAGACCACGAGGCTCGCCAGGATCGCGACGATGTAGGCCTGCCCCAGCGGCGCGAACAGCCGGCCCTCGATGCCGGAGAGCGCGAACAGCGGCACGAACACCAGCACGATCACCATCGTCGCGTAGACGATGCCCGAGCGCACCTCCTGCGAGGCGGAGACCACCACGTCGAAGGTCGAGCGCGGGTCGCCCGCCGCGCGGTTCTCGCGAAGGCGCCGGAAGATGTTCTCGACGTCGACCACGGCGTCGTCGACCAGCTCGCCGATGGCGATGGCGAGCCCCCCGAGGGTCATCGTGTTGATCGACAGGCCGGCGAGATGGAAGGCGATGGCCGTCGCCAGGATCGAGACCGGGATCGCGGTGAGCGAGATCGCCGTGGTGCGCAGGTTCAGCAGGAACGCGAACAGGACGATCGCCACCACCGCGATCGCTTCCACCAGCACGTGCTCGACATTGCCGATCGAGGTCTCGATGAAGTTCGCCTGCCGGAAGATCAGCCGGTCGGCGCGCACGCCCTTCGGCAGGGTGGCGGTGATCTCGGCGAGCGCCGCCTCGATCCGCGCGGTGAGCGCGACGGTGTCGGTGCCGGGCTGCTTCTCCACCGAGATCACCACCGCCGGCGCGCCCATGTAGCCGGCATCGCCCCGCTTCACGCGCGCCGAGAACGACGCCTCCGCCACCTGCCGCAGGAAGACCGGCCGGCCGTCGACCGTGGCGACGACCATGTTGCGCAGGTCGTCGAGGTCCATCGTCCGGCCGAGGTTCCGGATCAGGTATTCGCGGGCGTACTGGTCGGTGAAGCCGCCGCCGGTGTTGGTGCCGAACTGCGCCAGGGCCGCCTCGAGCTGGGCCTGCTTGACGCCGAGCGCCCGCAACGCGGCGGGCTGCGGCGCGACGCGGAACTGGCGGACCTCGCCGCCCATCGGGATCACCTGCGCGACGCCGGGAATCGAGAGCAGGCGCGGCCGGATCGTGAAGTCGGCGATCTCGCGCAGGCGCATCGGATCGACCGTGTCGCCGGTGAGCGCGACCATGACGATCTGCCCCATGATCGAGGAGATCGGCCCCATCGTCGGGCTCACCTCCGCCGGCAGCTGCGGCCGCGCCATCGCAAGGCGCTCGGCCACCTGCTGGCGGTTGCGGTAGATGTCGGTGCCCCAGTCGAACTCGACAGTGACCACCGACAGCCCGACGCCGGAGACCGAGCGCACCCGGGTGACGCCGGGCAGCCCGTTCATCTGCGTCTCGAGCGGGAAGGTGACGAGCTGCTCGACCTCCTGCGGCGCGAGCCCTTCGGCCTCCGACATGATGGTGACGGTGGGCCGGTTGAGGTCGGGGAAGACGTCGACGGGCAGCCGCGTGACGGTGAAGGCGCCGTAGACGACGAGGATCGCGGCGACGGCGAGCACCGCCAGCCGGTTCCGCAGGGCCTGGGTGACGAGGAGCGTGAACATGCGCGGGCTCCCGTCAGCGGATCTGGTTGAGGAGCTCGGCGCCCTGCGTCACGATCCGCCGGCCGGGCTCGAGCCCGGAGACCACCCGGACGCGGGCGGCGTCGAGGGGCTCGACTTGGACCTCGCGCGGCGCGAAGCGCTCGGGGGCGACGTGCTCGTAGACCAGGGTCTGGCCGTTGCCGCCGCGGACCACGCCGAGCCGCGGCAGGGCGAGGCCGGTCTGCTGCGTGTCGGTGGCGGCGAGCACCGTCACGAACTGGCCGGTGCGCAGCTCGGGCAGCGCGTCGCGCACGGCGAACTGGATCGGCACCGCCTGGGCCCGGTCGGCGAGGCCGGCGCCGCGATAGGCGAGCTCGAGCCGTCGGCCGTCGGCGAGCCGCGCGGTGGCGTCGGCGGTGCTGGCGAGCGCGTCGAAGCTCAGCGCCTCGACCCAGAGCCGGGACGGGTCGACGATCTTGAACACCATCGCGCCCGGGCTCGCCATCTGGCCGGCGACCGCGTTGGCCTCGGCGATCACCCCCGAGACCGGCGCGGCCAGCGCCTCCGGCTGCGAGCGGACGCCGTCGAGCGCCGTGCGGCGGTCGACGAGGCCCTTCAGCTCGGCATCCGCGTCGTCGATCTGCACCTGCGAGACCGCGCCGCCGGGGCTCAGCTTGCGGTAGCGCTCGACCCGGCGCGCGACGATGGCGATCTGCTGGTCGAGCTCGCCCTGGCGCTGGCGCATGTCCGACACGTCCACCGCCTGGACCGGCGGCGTGACGAAGGCCAGCACCTCGCCCTTGCGCACGCGGGTGCCGAGGCGCGGGAACAGGCCGGATTCCGGCGGCGACAGCCGGCCGCCGACCGAGGATTGCACCACGCCGCTGCCGTTCGGGTCGGCGATGATCCGGCCGGGCAGCTCGGTCGTCCGCGCCAGCACGCCCGACGCGGTGACGAGGGTGCGCAGGGTCAGCACGCGCTGGGTGGGTTTCGGCACGAACACCGACCCGTCGGGCAGGCGGCGGGCGAGGTCCTGGGCGCCGGTGGCGGCCATCGGGGTCGGGGCCTCGTGGTCGTCGTCGCCGTGCGCGAAGGCCGCCGGCGCCAGCACGAGCCCGGCCGCGAGCACGACGAGGGCGAGTGCCGCGCCGCTCCGGCGCCCGCGCATCAGCACCGTCGCGAGGATGCCGAGCACGAAGCCGGCGCCGCCGACGAGGAACGGCATCGGGTCGGCGCTGCGCAGGTGCGCGCCGAAATCGTGGGCGACGGCGAGGCCGGCATGCCACGGCGCGGGCTCGGGCGTCGGGGCCGGCGGCACCGGCACGTCGAGGTCGACCGGGAACAGGTCGGTCTTGCCGCCGACGGTCACCGTGAACAGCACGTCGTAGTCGCCGGGCACCGCGCTCCAGGGGGCGTCGAGGCGGTAGCTCCCGTCGGGGCCCGCGACCGCGGCGGCCTTGCCCGCCGGCGTCTCCGCCTCGATCGTCGCGTCGGCCACGGGCTCGTTGGTGTCGGCACGGTCGAGGAACAGCGTCAGCCTGCCGTCGCGCGCCACCGCGACGAGCTGGAGCGCGTCGGTGCTCGACGCGCCGCGCGGGGCCTCGACGGCGGGCGCCGCCTTCGGCCCGTCGGAATGGTCGTGGCCTTCGTGGGCGCGCGCCGCGCCGGCCCACAGGCCGAGGGTGAGCGCGGCCGCCGCGAGGGCAGCCGGGAGCCGGATCGTCATGGGAGAGCAACCTTCGCATCGGGACGGGCGCGACTCGTCGGGACGAGCCGCGTGGCGCGCGCCGGGGCGGCGCGCGCAGCCTCAGGCGAAGGGTCTGGGGGGCTCGGGAAGGGCCTCGGATACGGCGCTCGGGCGCACGGAATCCGGCCCCATCGCGACGCGGTCGCCGCTCGGGCGGTCGGCGCGGACGCCGTCCCCGTCCGAGGCCGCGACGAAGACGTGGGCGCAGCAGCAGCCCGGGCAGGCGAGGCAATCCGCCCGGTCGGCGGCGGCCTCCGGCGCCGCGATCACGGCGCCCGCCTGCATCGCGGCGACGTCCAGGGCGGCCTTCGAGGCGTGCCCGACGCGCGCATGCCCGGCGCCGGGGTGGTGGGCGTGCCCGGCATGCGCCTGGGCGAAGGCCGGGACCATGACGAGAAGCGCCGCGACCCGAAGGATCGCAGCGAGCCGTCGCAGAAGGTGCCGGGCCTGTCGCATCGTGCGTGAGCCTAGCACGATTCGGGCTTCTGGACAGGGCGTCGAAGCGGGTCCACCGGGGCGTGGCCTTCCCCGGCGCGAAGGGCGGACGCCGCATCCGCTTCGGTCGCGGCTCCGCAGGTGGCGAGGGCATCGACGACCGCTTCGGGGTGGCGATGGATCGTCCAGATCAACGTCATGGCCGTGGCGTTCGGCCTGGACTTGCCCTGTTCCCAGTTCTTGACGGTCGCTTCCTCCAGCCCGAACCGGAGCGCGAACTGGGCTTGCGAGAGATGCAGGGCCTCGCGCACGCTTCGGACGGAGATCGGGTCGGGTGCATGCTTGCGGACGGCGATGCCCAGCGCCGTCAGTTCCGACGTCAGCCGGCTCAGGCTCTCGACCTTCGGCACCTCGACATAGGCCTCGCCGGTGTCGAACACGTCCGTCATGACCGCGTGAGCCGCCTTCACTGGAAGATGCCTACGGACCAGGGCGCGGGCCGCCGCCACCGTGTCGAGGTGCGCGTCCGGCAGCCGCTTGAGGCTGAGGCGCTCTACGGAGCCGTCGGGGACGAGGGTCCCGTCCCGGATTTGCACCCGTGGTCCGAACGCCGCCAACAATGTGGATCGCGTCGACATCCAATTCCTCCATGACCCCCTGCGCGATGTCGCGGAGCACGGACGCGCCCCACTTCGTCATCGGGTCGCCGCCGACGTGCATGCCGTTCAGCTCGAGGGATCGCCCCGAGAGCGTCACCTCGGCCATCACAGCGAGCGAACCCCAGGGGGGCCGCACCTCGACCGTGAAGATCGGGTCGTCGCTGTTGGCATGATCGACGACGATCCGAACCTTGCAGGCCGACAAGGAGCTCTTCCTGTGCGCAGATTGCCTATAAGATAAAAAGATGCGCAGACGTCAAGGCCGCTGCAGCCCCGATCGGGATCGAGGCTCGGAAGGCGATGGCTCCGAATCGCGGGCGCAAGGGTGCCATGACGGAGGGAGGGACGTCGCTTCGAGCGCCGGGCGCGGGGGCATCCGAGGCTGCGGCTCCTACTTCCCGCCCGTCCGCGCCAGGATCGCCCGCATCTGGGCGATCTCGCGCTCCTGCGCCTTGACGATCTCCTCGGCGAGCGCCCGCACCTCCGGGTCCTTCGAGTATTGCAGCGCGACCCGCGCCATGCCGACGGCGCCCTCGTGGTGGGGGATCATGCCGCGCACGAAGTCGGCGTCG
This sequence comes from Methylobacterium sp. E-016, assembly GCF_022829745.1. Lineage (NCBI taxonomy): Bacteria > Pseudomonadati > Pseudomonadota > Alphaproteobacteria > Hyphomicrobiales > Methylobacteriaceae > Methylobacterium > Methylobacterium sp. E-016. The sequence goes on along the minus strand of NZ_JAKSYF010000079.1, from coordinate 105,330 downwards.
ACGTCGCCGCTGTAGCGGATCGCCATGTCGGCGTGCATCCGCGCGTCGACGGCGCGGAACGCCCGGGTGGAGGGCGCCTCGCCCGCGGCCGGCGCGGGATGACGGCCGGCGTGGTCCATGTGCTCGTGGTCCATGCCCTGTGCCAGCACCCTGCCAGCGAGGAGGACGGCGACGGCGATCAGGGCGGGCCGGACGGTGTTGCGCATGGGGTCGGGTCTCCTCACGGGGATGCGCCGCACCGTGGAGCTTGCCGGCGTGGCAAGGTCAACCGCCACGGTCGCGCCGGGATGCGTCCGGGCCGCCGCCGAGCAGCCGGCCGCCAAAAATCCCGTTCAGCCCGATCACGCCGAGCACGGTGACCGCGTGGATCAGGAGGTCGGTCGCGGTGGCGTCGTGCGGGTGGAACGGCACGAGGAGGGTCGCCGCGGCCGCCGCCGCCGCGAGGCCGCCGAGCGCCGCGGTGAGGTTCGGGTGCAGCGGGCAGGCGCGGCGCAGCATCGCCACCAGCAGCACGGAGAGCGGCAGCGAGACGCCGACGAGGAAGGCGAAGCAGCCGCCCATCGCGTGCCCGTCGGCCGGCGTGGTGCCGGGGGCGAGCCAGCCGCGCAGGCACCCGAGGCCGCTCGCGCCGATCCAGAACGCGGCCGGCGCCAGCGGCAGCAGCGCCCAGCGCAGGGAGCGGCCGGGCACGCTCGTCATGAAGGCGGCGAGCGCGGCCGCGACCGCGGTGAGACCGGCGCCGAGGGCGGCCACGCGCAGGTCCGGCGTGGCGAGGCGGATGCGCAGGCCGTCCATGTCGGCCATCGGCATCAGGATCGCGGCCAGCGCCAGCACCGCCGCGAGCCAGGCCGCCGCGCGCCAGGTCGGCGGGCTGAGCCGGCGCACCGGCGCGAGGCCGCCGACGAGGTCGTCGACCAGGGACTCGTGCACGGATTCAGACATCGCCGCCCTCCTTGTCCCGGGCCAGCGTCCCGCGCAGCGCCTTCAGGGCGCGGTGCAGGTTCACCTTCAGCGCGCCCTTGCTGCGGCCGGTGAGCGCCGCCGCCTCCTCGAGCGAGCGCTCGGCATAGGCGAGCTGCTCCACCGCCTGCCGCTGCCCGTCCGGCAGCGCCGCGACGGCCCGCGCCAGCGCGGCGTTGCGCTGGTCGGCCTCGATGCGCATGCCCGGGGCGGGGCCGGCATCGGCGTGGGCCTCGTAGGCGAGGGGATCGTGCACCTCCTGCGGCCGGCGCCCGGCCCGGCGCAGCCGGTCGATCGCCCGGCGCTGGGTGATGGCGCGCAGCCACGGCAGGAAGGGCCGCGCCGGGTCGTAGCTCGCCCGCGCCTTGTGGATCGTCAGCAGCGTGTCCTGCACCACGTCGTCGACCGCCTCGCCGCGCACCCCTTGCGCGCGGGCGATGCCCGCGATCACCGGCAGGCAGGCATTGAGCAGCCGGCGATAGGCCGCCGCATCGCCCCCCTGCGCCGCGGCCATCGCCGTCGCCAGACTGTCCTCGAGCGCCATCGCCGCCCTGTCGCCACGTCGTGTCCCGGACCCTAGCGCAACGCGGCCCCCGGGGGAACGCGCCGGCAGCGGTGGAACCGGGCCGATGGCGGGCAGGTACATCGGCAAGCCTCGCGGGAGACGTCGGGCGCCCATCGCCCGCGCTCGTCTTCGCCGAGGAACGCGCGACGGTTACGCTCGGGCGGCCGGCCCGAGCCGCGCCGAGGATCCGCCCGTCGGCGCCCTGCACGATCACCGCGGCGTCGGCGCCGGCCGGCAGCGGCACCTCCAGCGTCGCCGCCTGCCCGGCCCAGCGGCCGATCTCGGACACGGCGCGGACGATGTTGGCCTGGGCGAGGGTGCGGCCGGCATTCTCGCCGCGGGCGACCCGGGTGGCGTGGCTCGGATCGAACCCGACCAGCGTCACGGTGCCGGCCCCGCGCCCGGCGCCGAGCGTGACGACGAGGGCGTCGCCGCGCCGTGCCAGCGCCACCGGCGCCTCGGCGGCGGCGGCGGCCTGCGCGCGGGCGATCGCGGCGCGGACCGCGCCGGCGTCGGAGCCGACGAGCCCGACCTGCCCGTCGATCACCGCCTCGGGGGTGTACGAGCCGCCGCCGAGCCTTTCGGCGTAGGCCGCCTGCCGACGGGTCGCCGCCGGCAGGGCGAAGGTGTCGCGCCAGTCGAGGTGGTCCCAGTAGGTGACGTGGAAGGCGAGCGGCAGCACGGCGCCGCCCTCGCGCGCGATCTGCCCGAGCAGCGCCTCGGCCGGCGGGCAGGACGAGCAGCTCTGCGAGGTGAACAGCTCGACCACCACCGGCCGCCCGGCCGCGTCCGCCGGGGAGACGGCGGAAGGGGAGAACGGGGCGCCGAGCAGGGCGGCGAGGAGCGCGAGCGGGATCGTGCGGCGCATGGCGGGTCTCCGGACGGGTGCGATGCCGTGCCCTTCGCGGCCCGGCCGGGCCGGTTACCCGGGCTTACCCCTCGGTCTCCTCGCCCGCCGGCTTGTCGTCGTCGCGGGCGCGGTGGAGCAGGAAGATCGAGGCCACCATGGTGAGGATCAGGCCGGCGAGCACGCCGAGCTCGATCATCGAGGCCTGGAACAGGGCCGCCTTCTCCTGCGTCCAGTCCTTGCCGTGCATGATCTCGGAGGATTGCAGGGTGATCACCAGCACCCGCCGGATCGAGGCGATCAGCCCGACGATCAGGAACGGCTCGCAGGTGAGCTTGCCGGAGCGCATCGAGACCCGCACCGTGTGCAGGATCTCCACCAGCATCAGCAGGAACAGCAGCCGGTCGACCACCTCCAGGGTCTGCGCGGCGCCCCCGAGCGAGCGCAGCGCCTCGAAGGTGAGCCCGACGGCGTCGACCAGCGCGATCAGCGCGGTGAAGGCCAGCAGCAGGCCCAGGGCCGCGTAGATCGCGTGCTCGGTGTGGAGGAAGACGAAGCTCGACGCGCGGGTCAGGCGCCCCTGCGATTGCGGATCGTCGGCCATGGCGTGCCTCCCGGACGCGTCTTCCTTCCGATGAGACAGGATCGTGCGGCCGGCGTCCAGCGGAAGCCTGGCGGCGGGCGGGGATCGCGGGCGTCCGCGCGGCGGAACGGTTTCCTCGATGGTCCCGTTGCTCTCGTGCAACATAGGAGAAAGACATGCTGACCGGCGGCCTGCTGTGGCTCATCGGGATCCCGATCCCCGTCATCCTCCTGATCTGGTTCTTCTTCCTGCGCGGCCGCTGAGGGCGGAGGGCGCCTCGCACGGGGCCGCTCGGCGCCCCGTAGCTTCTCCGTCCGCGCGTGCTTGCGTCGTCCGCGCCCGCAGCGGAAGCACCGCAACGAAAAGGGCCGGCGCGCCTCGCGCGCACCGGCCCCGAACGCCTGCGGATCGCGCTACTTGGTGATCTTCACCGAGACCGGGTCGCTCGACGGGAAGGTCTCCTCGAGGGCGTCGTCGAGGCGCTCGCCCATCTTGTCCTGCTGGTTGGCGGGGTTCTTCTCGTCGCCGGGCTTGGCGCTGCCCTGCTGGAACCCCGGCTTGTCCGCGCCCTGCGGCGTCTTGGTGTCGTCGGTCATCGGGGCTGCTCCTGCCGTCACGAGGCGCCGAGGGCGGCGCCGGTGCCGGATCAACGCGAGGCGGCCCCGGGTGTTTCACGCCGCGTCGGCCGGGGGGCGGCGGCGCGCGAGGTCGCCCGGCCCGGCGCCGCCTCGCGCAGCACCGCCTCGTAGACGCCGGCGAGGCGGTCGAGATGGGCGTCGAGGGTGAGCGGCGCGGCCCAGTAGCGGGCATGCGCGGCCCGGCCCATCCGGGCGGCGAGCGCGTCGTCGGCGAGCCGGCCCAGGTGGGCGGCGAGCGCGTCCGGGTCGCCGGAGCGGAACAGGAAGCCGGTCTCGCCGTCGACCACCGCCTCGCGGCCGGCGCAGGCGTCGCTCACCACCACCGGCGTGCCCAGCGCCAGCGCCTCGTAGACCGTGAGCGGCTGGCCCTCGTACCAGACGCTGGGAAAGACCAGCGCGCGGGCGGCGCCCATCAGCGCCTGAACGCCGGCGGCATCGCGCCAGCCGAGCATCGCGGCCTCGGGGTAGCGCGCGGCCAGCGCCGCCCGCTGCTCGCCGTCGCCGACGAAGACCGCGCGGATGCCGGCCCGCCGCGCCGCCTCCGCGAAGATCGGCGCGCCCTTCTCGGTCGAGATCCGTCCGACGAACAGAAAGTCGCCCGGCGCCCGCTCGGTCATCGGCCGGTGCGCCACCGCGATCGGGTTGTCGACCCGGTGGAAGCGGGTCCCGCGCGGCAACAGCGGGCCGACCACCCGCTCCTGCAGGTCGCTGATCGTGATCACGTGGCGGAAGAGCGTCGGCAGCTCCGCGACCTGCGTCATGCCGAGGTGGCGGACCACCCGCGCGAGCTTGCGCGGGAAGCTCTGCGCATCGCAGTTCGTCGTCAGGCACGCGCCCGACATCGGCGTGCGGTGGCAGATCGCGGCCGCCGGATATTCGTAGAACCCCCCGGTCGGGCAGACCAGGAAGAACTCGTGCATGGTGTAGAGCAGCGGCAGCCGCGCGCGCCGCAACGCCACGCCGATCGACGGCGACAGCGCCTTGGCGAAGGCGTGGACGTGGACCACGGTGTCGTCGGGGTCGCACGTCGCCAGTTCCGCGGCGAGCGCGCGGGCCGCTTCGCGGTTCCAGATCGCCTGCGCCAGGAAGGCGAGCTTGTTCGTCGTGGTCGAGATGTCGTCCTGGTTCAGGCAGACCACGCGGATGCCGGCGGCGGCCAGGCGCGGGTCGGCCGGCCCGCAGGCGGCGAACAGCGTCACGCGGGTGCCGCGGGCGGCGAGCCCGAGGGCCGAGTCGAGCGCGACCTTGGCCTGGCCGCCGTTGACGTAGGCGTGGTCGGCGACGAGGACGACGTGCACGAGGCGGCTCCCGCTCCCTGGATGTCCCCACGTTTACCGGACCGCAGTTGATCCCGCGTAAACCTCGGGCACGCCGCCGATCTGCGGTTGTTCCCGCTCGGATCGTCCCCGCTCGACCGCCTGATCTCTCGATCTCCTGCGCCGGTGTCGCCATGCACGTCGTGATCCTGGCCGAGTTCGCGAGCCCGAGCGGCGGCGCCGAGAAGGTCGCCGTCGAATCGGCCCGCGGGCTGGCCGAGGCCGGGCTCCGGGTTACCTACGTCCAGGGCGTCGCCGGCCCGGTCGACCCGCTGCTCGACCATCGCAACCTCACCCGCATCTGCCTCGACCTGCCGGACGTGTGGGCGCGCAACCCCGTCGCCGCGGCGGTCGCCGGCATCTGGCACGCGCGCGCCGCGCGGGCGCTCAGCGACGCAATCGGGGGGATGGCGCGCGCGCCGGACGTCGTCCACGTCCACCAGTGGACCCGCAGCCTGTCGCCCGGGATCTTCCCGGTGCTGCTCGCCACCGGCGCCCCGGTGGCGCTGACGCTGCACGACTACTTCCTGGCCTGCCCGAACGGCGTCTACTACCGCTTCGACACGGCCGAGCCCTGTGCCCTCGCGCCGATGTCCGCCGCCTGCATCCTGGCGCCGTGCGATGCCAGGAGCCGCCTGCACAAGCTGGTCCGCGTCGCCCGCACCGCGGCGGCGCGGCGGGCGGTGTCGGGACGCGGGCTCCACGTCGTCCACGTCTGCGACGCGAGCCGCGCGCGGATGGGCGCGATGCTCGGCGGCTACGGGCTCACGCATCACCGCATCGACAACCCGGTGCGGGTCGCCCCCGGCGCCCCGGCCGCGCCGGAGCGGGGCGACGCCGTCGCCTATGTCGGGCGCCTGACCCGCGAGAAGGGCGCCGACCTCGTCGCGGCGGCCGCCCGCGAGGCCGGCCTGACGGCGTTGCTCGTCGGCACCGGGCCGCTGGAGGCGGAGCTGCGGGCCATGCCCCACGTCGAGATGCTGGGCTGGCAGGCGCCGGAGGCCGTGCAGGCGGTGTTGCGCCGCCGCGCCCGTGCGCTCGCCGCGCCGTCGCGCTGGTTCGAGACCGGGCCGCTCACCGTCTACGAGGCGCTCGCCGCCGGCATCCCGGTCGTCGCCTCCGACCGCTCCGGCGCCGCCGAGAAAGTGCTGGACGGCACGAGCGGCTTCGTCGTGCCGCCCGAGCTCGCGGCCCTGTCGGCGGCCTTCGTGCGCCTCGCCGATGACGCTCGCGTCGCCGCGATGGGCCGGGCCGCCCACGGCCGCTTCTGGGCCGCGCCGATGACCATCGCCCGGCACGCCGAAGCCTCGGCCGCGCTCTATGCCGGCTTGCTGCGGACGCGGCGTGACGCGATGCAGCACGCATAGGCCGGCGCGGCCGCCGACCCGCGCCCGCCCTGAGGACGATGCGAAGCGATCGGCCGATCAGATCAAGTTTCCGTGCGGTTTCGCGATCCCCCGCGACGTCACGATCGCGCCGTCGTCGCCATCGCGACCCTGTGCCCGACGGATGATTGCAGCAACATCGGGGGCAATCTGTCAGGTGTGGCGCTTGGTGAGGTCCCGGATCGATGCCGAGGCAAGAGTCTCTGCTTAATAAGCGCGGCTTTCGCCTCGAAAAGCGGCGTCTTGACTTATTATTGCAATGCAACATAAATCCGCCTCGCACGGGCGATCGCTTCGAGACCGCCGGTGACGACGCCACCCGAGGAGCCGATTCATGCAGACCCCGAATTTCGAGATCCCGACCGAGATGCGCGATTTCGCCGAGAAGAGCGTCGACCAGGCCCGCACCGCCGTCGGCACCCTGATGGGCAACGCGCTCAAGGCCGCCGAGCAGGTCCAGACCTCGGGGCTCAACCTCCAGTCCTCGATGCAGGCCGCCGTCGCCAAGGGCTTCGACCACGCCCAGACCAACGCCAACGCCACCTTCGACTTCGCGCAGAAGCTCGTGCGCACCAAGGACCTGCGCGAGGCCTTCGAGCTGCAGTCCGAGTTCGTCCGCAGCCAGATCGCCGCGATGCAGGCGCAGGCCAAGGACCTCGGCGCCCTCGCGCAGAACGCCGCGCGCTGAGCCGCCGCTCGGCCCCGTGCGGGGCCGAGGATCTTCCGCCGCGCACCGGCGCGGCGGCCCCGGCCTCCGGTCGGCACCGCGGCTGGATCGTCCGGTCTCGCGGCCGTCGCGTCGGCGTGCCGATCCGCGGGCGCCGATCGCCGCCGCACCCCCGATGCATTGCGCCGGCCGGCAACTGGACTACGTTCGGCCCGTGCGATTCGGGCTCGAACGGAACGACACGCGGACGGCCTCAAGGGATCTCGACGATGGGCAAGCAACGGACGCCGCAGGGACGATCGACCGGCCGCCGCTCCTCCTCGACCCCGCCCGGCACCCTGCAGGCCAAGGCGGGTGAGGCCAAGGCGGGTGAGGCCAAAAGCGCTCGCGCCGCCGCGCTCGAGGCGGCGCTGCACCCGCCGGAGGAGTCGCTGCCGCCGGTGCCCTCCGAGGCGCCTCCCGAGCCGCTTCACGCGCACCTGATGGACACGGTCTCGCCCGAGGCCCTCGGCACCGCGACCGGCACCCCGACGTCGGCGCCCGAGCCGGAGGCGCCCCCGGCCGAGATACCGGTCCCCGCCGACGCCAACCTGGCCGAACCCGCCTTCGCCGAGATCCCGAATCCCGAAGCGCCGCCGGTCTCCGAACCGGAGGTTGCCGGCCCGGCTGCGGACACGGCGCCCGCACCTGTCGATGAGCCCGTGCCTGCCGACGAGCCCGCGCCGGTCGCGGCCGCCGCGCCGGAGCCGGAGGCTCCGCCCGCCTACACCAACGTGGTCCCGCTGAAATCCGCCGCGCCGGCGCGGCCGCCCGAGCCCCGGTCGGCGCCCCAGCCCGGCGAGGCGCCGGTGCAGCTGTCGGACGGTGCGCTGCCGTCGCCGGCCTCCTGGCGCGCCGGGCGCCGACCCGTCCCGGCCCTGCGTCAGGACCTCGAAGGCCTCGGCGAGACCCTGTTCGCCTTCATGCGCGACGAGAGCTCGGCGGTGCTGACCCATCTCAACGCGCTGAAGGACGCGCGCTCGCCGGCCGACGCGATCCGCCTGCAGGTCAACGAGATGCAGCGCGTCGCCGACGCCTCGCTCACCTGCTGGAGCGAGCTCGCCCGCCGCGCGACGCGGATCGTCGGCCACCGCTGAGGCTGCCGCGCCGCCGTCCGCTCGCCAACGCGCGGATCCCGGCAAATCCGACGCGTCGTCGCGCCGAAGGTGAGCCCAGGAGCCAGGACCGCCGGTCGCGCCCCGATCGGTCTCGTCGGGGGGGCCGGATCCCGGGTTCTGCCGCGCAGTCCCGGGATGACGGAAAGGAGCCGGTTCGGTTGGCGCGCGGCATCCGTGCACGAGACCGCCGGCGGCGGAACGTCCCTGTCGCCTCCCGGTCACAGCCGCTGCCGGAATGGAGCTTGGCCGGAAACCTCCGGTTAACCATGTCGCTCCTATGCCGTATCGGAGGCTCGGGAGGCCGACCGATGCTGCGATCCGCGCGCCTGATCCGTTCCGCGATCCTGACGGCCGCCGTCGCGCTCGCCGCGATGCCCGCCTGCGCGCAGAACGGCGACCGGGCCCCGCCCGCGGTGGCGATCGCGGCCGACCTCGCCGCCTCGCCCGCGGGCACCAAGCTCACCCTCACCCTGTCGAAGCCGGTCGATGCCCGCGCCTTCGTGATGGAGCGCCCGGACCGGGCGGTGATCGACCTCGCCGAGGTCAACTTCCAGCTCGCGCCCGAGACCGGCCGCCGCCGCGAGGGCCTGGTGCAGTCGTTCCGCTACGGGCTGTTCGCGCCGGGGCGCTCGCGCATCGTCGTCGATCTCGCCGGCCCCGCCACCGTGGGGCGGATCGAGACCGCGACGCGCCCGCGCGACGGCGCCGTGATCCTCACCGTGCCGTTCCAGCGCGCCGACCGCGAGAGCTTCCGCAAGGCGGCCACCGCCGGCGACCTCGCCCCCGCGGCCGGCAAGGCCGTGGCGCCGGCCGAGCCCGCCGACCGGCGCCCGCTGATCGTGGTCGATGCCGGCCACGGCGGCATCGATCCCGGCGCGATCGCGGTGGGGGGCGTGTTCGAGAAGGACATCGTCTTCGGCTTCGCCCAGGCGCTGGTCGCCCGGCTCGAGGCCGGCGGCCGCTACCGGGTGGCGATGACCCGCGACCGCGACGTCTACGTGCCGCTGTCCGAGCGCGTGCGCATCGCCCGCGACGCCAAGGCCGACCTGTTCGTCTCGATCCACGCGGATTCGATCTCGTCGGCGCCGCAGGTGCGCGGCGCGACGATCTACACCGGCTCGGAGAAGGCGACCGACAGCGAATCTGCCAAGCTTGCCGAGCGCGAGAACAAGGCCGACGCCGCCGCCGGCGCCGAATCCGGCGACGGGCCGCCCGAGATCGCCGACATCCTGCAGGAGCTGACGCTGCGCGAGACCCGCGGCTTCTCGTCCGGCTTCGCCAAGACCCTGATGGGCCAGCTCGGGCCGGTGATGGAGATGAGCACGAAGCCGCACCGCGAGGCCGGCTTCAAGGTGCTGCGCTCGCCCGACGTGCCGAGCGTGCTGGTCGAGCTCGGCTACCTGTCGAGCCAGCGCGACCTCGACCTGCTGCAATCGGCCGAGTGGCGCGCCTCCGTCACCGGCTCGATGGCCAAGGCGATCGACCAGTTCTTCGGCAACCGGGCCAGCCTGGTCCGCCCGGTGGTGCCGAACCGCCGCTCGGCGGCAATCGCCCCAGTTTCACCATAGATCCGGTGTCGATACGGGGCACTCGAGACCTCGTCGCGCCGTCCATTCTTCGGTCATCGTCGGCGGGGATCTTCCAGGCTGCGGGCATGCCGGATCGGCGTGCGCCTCGCGGGCAGCCCCGACCCCCCTAGCCGAATGCGCTCCGCGCGCGGCCGAAGAAACCGACGGACGGGAAACCGGATGCGCCTCATCCTTCGCTTCTTCGGCTTCCTGTTCAGCGCCTTCGCGGTGCTGTTCGTGATCGCGGCCGCGGGCGGCGCGTTCTTCTACTGGAAATACAGCCAGGACCTGCCGGACCACGCCGTGCTCGCCAACTACGAGCCGCCGGTGATGACCCGCGTCCACGCCGCCGACGGCTCGCTGCTGGCCGAGTACGCCAAGGAGCGCCGGCTCTACCTGCCGATCCAGGCGATGCCGAAGATCATCGTCGCCGCCTTCCTCTCGGCCGAGGACAAGAACTTCTACAAGCACGGCGGCATCGACCCCGAGGGCATCGTGCGCGCGGCGCTGACCAACGCCAAGAGCGGCAAGCGGCAGGGCGCCTCGACCATCACCCAGCAGGTCGCGAAGAACTTCCTGCTCTCGAACGAGCAGACCTTCGACCGCAAGATCAAGGAAGCGCTGATCGCGCTGCGGATCGAGGCGACCTACTCCAAGGACAAGATCCTCGAGCTCTACCTCAACGAGATCTTCCTCGGCACGATCGTGCCGGGCCGCAACCTGCACGGCGTCGCCGCCGCGGCGCTGGATTATTTCGGCAAGTCGGTGCACGAGCTGACGATCAACGAGGCGGCCTACCTCGCCGCGCTGCCGAAGGGGCCGAACAACTACCACCCCTACCGCAAGACCCAGGCGGCGCTCGACCGCCGCAACGAGATCATCCGCCTGATGGCGGAGAACAACTACATCACCAAGGAGGAGGCGGACGCCGCCAAGAAGATGCCGCTCGGCGTCAACCCGCGCGTCGCCTTCCCAAACGCCGCCAACGCCAACTACTTCACCGAGGAGGTCCGCCGCGAGATCTCCGAGCGCTACGGCGAGAAGAAGCTCTACGAGGGCGGCCTGTCGGTGCGCACCACCCTCGACCCGAAGATGCAGGCCCTCGCGCGCAAGGCGCTGGTCGACGGCCTCGTGCGCTACGACCAGTCCCATGGCTGGCGCGGCCCCGTCACCAAGGTCGACCTGACCGGGCGCGACTGGGGCATGGCGGCGGCCGAGGTGAACGCGCTCGGCGACGTCGCGCCGTGGCGGCTCGCCGTGGTGCTCGGGCAAGGCGGCGGCGGCGTGCAGATCGGCCTGCAGCCCAAGCGCGAGGCCTCGGGCCAGGTCGCCAAGGACCGCGACACCGGCACGATCCCGCCGGACGGCATGCGCTGGGCCGGCCGCCCGAACCTCGCCGCCGGCGACATGATCTACGTCGAGGCGATGGATGGCGGCCGCGGGCAGTACCGCCTGCGCCAGAAGCCCGAGGTGTCCGGCGCCATCGTCGCGATGGACCCGAACACCGGCCGCGTGCACGCGATGGTCGGCGGCTTCTCCTACGACGAATCCGAGTTCAACCGCGCGACCCAGGCAATGCGCCAGCCCGGCTCGTCGTTCAAGCCGATCGTCTACTCGGCGGCCCTCGACAACGGCTACACCCCGTCCTCGATCGTGCAGGACTCGCCGATCACCATCGAGGCCGGCCCCGGCCAGGAGGCGTGGACGCCCTCGAACTACGACGGCAAGTCCGGCGGGCCGCACACCCTGCGCTACGGCATCGAGCACTCGAAGAACCTGATGACGGTTCGGCTCGCCAAGGACGTCGGCATGCCGCTGATCGCCGAGTACGCCCGCCGCTTCGGCGTCTACGACGACATGCTGCCGGTGCTGCCGATGTCGCTCGGCGCCGGCGAGACCACCGTCATGCGGATGGTCACCGCCTACTCGATGCTGGCCAATGGCGGCCGCCGCATCCGCCCGACCCTGATCGACCGGATCCAGGACCGCATCGGCGAGACGATCTACCGGCACGACAACCGCAAGTGCGTCGGCTGCGATGCCGAGAAGTGGTCCGGGCAGGACGAGCCGAAGCTGGTCGACGATTCCGAGCAGGTGCTCGACCCGCTGACCGCCTACCAGATGGTCTCGATCATGGAGGGCGTCGTGCAGCGCGGCACGGCGACGATCCTCAAGCAGATCGGCAAGCCGCTCGCCGGCAAGACCGGCACGACCAACGACGCCAAGGACGCGTGGTTCGTCGGCTTCTCGCCGGACCTCGCGGTCGGCATCTACATCGGCTTCGACAAGCCGCGCTCGCTCGGCGACCGCGCCACCGGCGGCGGCCTCGCCGCGCCGATCGCGCTCGACTTCCTCAAGGTCGCCCTCAAGGACAAGCCGCCGACCCCGTTCCGGGTGCCGCCGGGCATCAAGCTGATCCGCGTGGCGCTCGGCTCCGGCATGCGCGCCGGATCGGGCGAGGGCGCCGGCACCATCCTCGAGGCGTTCAAGCCCGGCACCGCGCCGCCGGATTCCTACGTCGCCCCGGCCGGCCAGGCCGCGGCGCCGGCCACCGTCCCGGCGGATGCCGACCGCGCGGTGCAGGCCGGCGGGCTGTACTGAGCGGGATGCCTCTCTTCCCTCCCCCTGAAGCGGGGGAGGGTGGCCCGCAAAGCGGGTCGGGCGAGGGGCAGCGCGCCGTTCTGAGCCGTGGCTCCCCTTTCCCGACCCTCGCTGACGCGAGGCCCACCCTCCCCCGCTACAGGGGGGAGGGACGTAGTTCCGATGCGGAACAAAAAAAGCCGCCCCTGACGGGCGGCTTTGAAGTCTCAGGGAGGCATCAAACAGAGCGGGACGGAGGTCTCACTCGACATCCAGACATCTGGAATGCCCCGACATTCAATCGAAAAAGTTAACGCGCGGTTAAGGATCCGGCGTTCCTCAAATCATCGCCCGGTTCGACCGGGCCGACATCTGTATCGGCGGCCGCTCAGGCGGCGAGGCTGGTGAAGAGACCACGCCCGTCGGTGCCGCCGACCAGGCCTTCGACGAAGTTCTCCGGGTGCGGCATCATCCCGAGGACGTTGCCGCCCTCCGAGTAGATCCCGGCGATGGCGTTGAGCGAGCCGTTGCGGTTGGCGGCAATCGTCACCTGCCCGTCAGCGTCGCAGTACCGGAACGCGACCCGGCCCTCGCCCTCGATCCGGGCCAGCGTCTCGGGGTCGGCGAAGTAGTTGCCCTCGCCGTGCGCGACGCAGACGTCGATGACCTCGCCCTTCGCGTAGGCGCCGGCGAAGCGCGTGTCGGTGCGCTCGACGCGCAGCGTCTGCCGGTGGCAGATGAAGCGGCGGTCAACGTTGCGCATCAGCACGCCCGGCAGCAGGCCGGACTCGCACAGGATCTGGAAGCCGTTGCAGATGCCGAGCACCAGCCCGCCGCGGGCGGCGTGCGCGCGGACCGCATCCATCGCGGCGGCGCGGCCGGCGATGGCGCCGCAGCGCAGGTAGTCGCCGTAGGAGAAGCCGCCGGGCAGGACGGCAAGGTCGGTGCCGGCGGGAAGCGCGGTGTCGGCGTGCCACATCGTCGTGACCTCGGCCCCGGCAAGCCGGAGCGCGCGGGCGACGTCGGCGTCGCGGTTCGAGCCGGGGAAGACGACGATCGCGGCGCGCATCACGCGATCTCGATCGCGTAGTTCTCGACCACGGTGTTGGCCAGGAGCTTCTCGCAGGCGGTCTTCAGCGTCGCCTCGGCGCCGGCCCGATCCGCGGCCGCGACCTCGATGTCGAACACCTTGCCCTGGCGCACGCCCTCGATCGACGCGATGCCGAAGGACTTGAGCGCGGCCTCGATCGCCTTGCCCTGCGGATCGAGGACGCCGGTCTTCAGGGTGACGACGATGCGGGCTTTCATGATGGGCCACTCAGCAGGGTCTGGATCGGAAGAAGGCGGTGACGAACGTCGGGGCGGCCGAGCCGAGCGCGGGGATCGACACGGGACGTGCCGAGACCGGGCATCACCGGCGCGCGGCCCGAGGTGCCGTGCGCAGGGGCTCGATGCTGGTCGCGCGCTGCCAGAGCTGGAGCATGATCCAAGCCGCGACCACGCTGAACAGCCCCATCAGCACGTGGCCGACGGTATCGCCGAGCTCGAACAGGCCGGCGATCGCCCAGCCCGCGGCGATCGCCACCGCGAAGACTTCCGTTCCCACCAGCACCATCATGCTGAGGATCGTGATCAGGTTGCGGGTGTTCACGAGGACCCCTTCCTCCGGCGGCACGGATGTGCGTCCCGCTTGCGAAGGCGGCAGTACCCCGATTGTCGCATCCTGTGCAACCGATAAGCGGAGGGCCGGGAGGCCCCCCGCCTCAGCGCGGCGCTCGCTTGGCGAGGATGCGCTGGAGGGTGCGGCGGTGCATGTTCAGCCGCCGCGCGGTCTCGCTGACGTTCCGTCCGCACAGCTCGTAGACCCGCTGGATGTGCTCCCAGCGCACCCGGTCGGCCGACATCGGGTTCTCGGGCGGGTCGGCCCGCTCGCCGGGCTGCGCCATCAGCGTCCCGTGGATCTCGTCGGCATCGGCCGGCTTGGCGAGGTAGTCGAACGCCCCGAGCTTCACGGCGGTGACGGCGGTGGCGATGTTGCCGTAGCCGGTGAGGATCACGCCGCGGGCCTCGGGCCGGCGCTCCTTCAGGCGGGCGATCACGTCGAGCCCGTTGCCGTCGCCGAGCCGCATGTCGATCACCGCGAAGGCGGGGGCCCGCGCCTCGACCACGGAGACGCCCTCGGCCACGCTCTCGGCGACCTGGACGTGATAGCCGCGCGCTTCCATCGCGCGGGCGAGGCGGGTCGAGAACGGCTTGTCGTCGTCGACGATCAGAAGGCTGCGGTCGGAAAACGCGGCGAGCGGGTCGGCGTCGTTGAGCGCCACAGCATCCGGGGCGCCCGACGAGCTCGATTGCGTCAGCATGAGAAGCTCCTCAAACATTTCGTTGTATTCGTTGAAAGTTTATATAGGCGCGACATCGCCCGCGGGCAGGGGTGGCCGGGTACCGAATTCGGGGGCATGACGGAGCGCCGCACCCCGCTCGAAGATGTGGCGCGCCCAGGAGATCCGGACCTGCGCCCCGTGCGTTCCCGGCTTCGAGGCGTTGGCCAGGGTGATCTGCGCGCCCGAGCGCTCGATCAGCGTCTTGGCGATGAACAGCCCGAGGCCGAGGCCGGCGCCGACCGTGCCGCCCTGGTTCTGGCCCGCCGTGCGGTCCGGGCTGCGGGTGGTGACGTAGGGTTCGCCCGCCCGCAGCAGCACCTCGGCGGAGAAGCCGGGGCCGTCGTCTCGGATCTCCAGGGTGACCCGGTCCAGGGTCCAGCGCCCCTCGATCACCACCCGGGCGTCGGCGAAGTCGACCGCGTTGTCGAGGATGTTGCCGAGCCCGAACATCACGCCGGCGTTGCGGCGGCAATCCGGCTCCGGGGCGTCGCCCGCGCTCGATATGTCGAGGGCGATGCCCATCGCGCGGTGCGGCGCCACCAGCTCCTCGATGAGATGGCTGAAGCTCAAGGTCTCGAGGAAGCCGGCCCCGTCGCCGTCGAGCGAGGTGAGCTTCGAGAGGATGCCGCGGCAGCGATCGACCTGCTCGCGCAGCAATTGCAGGTCCTCGGCGACGGCCGGCGGCGCGTCGGGGCCGAGCTGGCGCACCAGCTCCTTGGTCACCACCATGATCGTGCCGAGCGGCGTGCCGAGCTCGTGCGCCGCCGCCGCCGCCAGCCCGTCGAGCTGAGACAGGTGCTGCTCGCGCGCGAGCACCAGCTCCGTCGCGGCCAGCGCCTGGGCGAGCTGTCGCGTCTCCTCCGAGACCCGCCAGGCGTAGACGCCGGTGAAGGCCGTGCCGAGCAGGATCGCCGTCCACACCCCGGAGACGTAGAGGAACGGCAGCTCGATCCGGCCGTCGGCGAACCACGGCAGCGGGCGGTGGACGAGGGCCAGCAGCGTCGCCAGCCCGATCGCCAGCAGGCCGAGCGCCAGCGTCCGCTCCGGCGGCAGCGCGGTCGCCGAGATCAGCACCGGGGCGAGGAACAGCAGCGAGAACGGGTTCTGCAACCCGCCGGTGAGGAACAGCAGCACGGCGAGCTGCACGATGTCGAAGGCCAGCAGCAGCGCCGCCGAATCGGCGCTCAGCCGGTAGCTCGCCGGGAAGCGGATGCGCAGGCCGAGGTTGAGCCACGACGAGGCGGCGATCGCCAAGAAGCACCAGCCGAACGGCAGCCCGAGCCCGAGCCCGAACTGCGCCCCGACCACGGCGGCGCTCTGCCCGGTGATCGCGAGCCAGCGCAGGCGCACGAACGTGTCGAGCCGCAGGTGGCGCGCGTCGCGGACGAAGCCGCTCGGATCGGTGTCGAGCATGATGTGTTCTACGATAGGGCCGCGGCCCCTCCCATCCAGGGCCCGCGACGCTCCGGCGGCCGCCGCGTCAACCCGCCTCGTCCAGCTCGGGGCCGCGGGTGGCGTCGAGGCCGGCGCCCGGGATCGGCGCGATCGGCACCGGCGCGCCGGTGCGGGCCGCCTCGTAGATCGCCTCCATCAGCACCTGGTCCTGCAGGCCCTCCTCGCCGGGGGTGCGCGGCCGGCGGTTCTCCTGGATGCAGCGCGAGAAGTGATCCATCTCCAGGGCGAACTGGTTCTTCGCGCCGAGCACCTTGGTGTCCTGCGACACCGCCTTGCCGTCGCGATGGGTGATGACGAGGCGCTGGCCGACATAGGCGAAGGCGTTCTGCAGATCGATGTCGGCGCCGCCGGTATGCACCGTCAGGCGGCGCGATTCGTGGACGCCGTAGCTGGTCATGCACTGCGCCAGCACGCCGGAAGGGAAGCGCAGGGTGAAGCTCACGCTCTCCTCGACCTCGCGGAACTTCGGGTCGTCGGGCGGCGAATAGGTGTGCGCCTGAATCAGGTCGGGCTCCTCGCCCAGCAGCGCCCGCACGCCGTTGAGGCAGTAGAGCCCGATATCCGGCAACGCCCCGCCGCCGGACAGCGCCTTCTTCAGGCGCCACTGCTCCGGCAGGCCCGAGGTCTGGCCGTTGAAGGCCTGGATCATCCGCGGCTTGCCGAACTCGCCCGAGCGCACGAGGCGCACGACCTCTCGGTTGTAGGGCTCGTACTGGCAGCGATAGGCGATCATCAGCTTGACCTTGGCCTGCTCGCACGCCGCGATCATCGCGCGGGCTTCCGCGGAGGAGGCCGCCATCGGCTTCTCGCACAGCACGTGCTTGCCGGCCCCCGCCGCGGCGACGACGTCGTCGCGGTGCACCGCGTTCGGGGTGACGATGTAGACCGCCTGGATCTCGGGATTGGCCTTGAGCTTGTCCCAGTCGCCGTAGCCGTAGACCGCGCTCTCGGCGACGCCGTACTGCTTGGCCACGAGCTTGGCCTTGTCCGGCGTGCCCGACATGAGCGCCACGAGCCGCGAGCGCTTGGCCTCTCCGAGCGCCGGGAGGATCTCGTCGAGGCTGAGGCGCCCGAGGCCGACGACGCAGTAGCCCACCCGCTGGCCCGGCGGCTGCGGCGCGGGCGTCGGCGCCGGAGGCCGGTCGCCCTGGCCGCGCCAGTTCGGGAACTGCACGCGGCCGCCCTGAACCGCGCCGGTGTCGGCCGGCACCGTCGGGCCGGGCGTCGTCGCGGCGCGGGCCGCGTCCGCAGCCGCGAGCGCCGCGCCGGTGAGGGTGACGCCGCCGGCCCGCAGAAGGGTCCGTCGCGAGAGCCCGTGATCGTCTGCCATGCATCCCCGTCTCGGTCGGTGAGAGGCGGGGAAACCCGGGGCCGGATCGCAGGGTTCCGCCGGGCGCCGGCGCGCTCAGTGCAGCCGGTCGGGCGGGGCGGCCGCATTCCAGGCGGACCGGGCCTCGGCCGCCGCTCCGTCCTCGCGCGCCGGTTGATCGAGGAAGGCGAGGCCGGCCTGGGTGCCGTCGCGCCAGACGACCTCGGCGCGGCGGGTCTCGTTGCGGCCGGTCACCGTGAGGTCGACGACGCGCGGCAGGACCGCGTCCTCCGCGACGACGATGCGGGCGCCGGACAGCGAATGGTCCCGCAGGCGGCACGGAGCCTCCGGCAGGAACGCCGCGAGGCGCAGGGTGCCGCCGAGGCAGGCCCGGCGGCGGTCGCTGTGGCGGCGCTCGATCTTGGGCGTCGTCAAGGTCACGAAAGTCATCCCAGCTCTTGTTGGCATTTCATCAATGCAAGGGAGCACGAAAAGCTTCGTCTCGTCAGGTATAAGTGATGGTTAACCCTAACGGCGCCGGGCGGGTATGCGGCCGTCACCGGGCCGGCGGCGGGTCCGGCGCCTCGACGCCGCCGCTGCGCTGGAGCTGGAGCGCGACGAACCAGCACAGGGCCGCCCAGGCGGCGCCGATGCACCAGCCGGCCAGAACGTCGCTCGGCCAGTGGACGCCGAGGTAGATCCGGCTGATCCCGACGAGGAGGGTCATGGTGACGCCGAGCGCCAGCACCAGCGCCTTGACGCGGCGGTAGCGGTCGATCCGCGCGAGCAGCGTCGCCAGGGTCAGGTAGGCGATCGCCGACATCATCGCGTGGCCGCTCGGGAAGCTCGCCGTGAACACGTCCATGCCGTGCGGCACCAGGTCCGGCCGCGGGCGATGGTAGAACAGCTTCAGCACCGTCGAGACCAGCTCGCCGCCGCCGACCGCGCCGATCACGAACAGGCCAACCCGGCGCTTGCCGGACAGGGCGAGGTAGGCCGCGACCGACGCCGTCAGGAACACGATGGTGAAGACGCTGCCGAGCCCGGTGATGTCGCGCATCGTCTCCTCGAGCCAGCGCGGCCCGATCGGATCGGACAGGTCGGCCGGGTTGCGCAGGGCGAGCAGGATCTTGCGGTCGAGCGCCTCGGTCGAACCCTCGCCGACCTCGTGCGCCAGGGCGAAGAAGGCGTAGCCGAGCCCGCTGACGCAGATCAGCGCCAGCAACGGCCCGACCTCGTTGAGGCGCAGCCGGAGCCAGACGGAGGTGGCGTGGGACAGGAACGGGATGCGCCGCAGCGGGGCGGGGGGGCTCATCGCGCCGTGCCCGATCGATCGCGGGCGCCGTGGGGAGGATTCATCGAGACCATCACGCGTTCTCGCCGAAGGCGAAGCGCGCCCGCTCGGCCCAGGGACCGCCGAGGTAGCGCCACAGGCGGGTGGCCGGCGCGGTGAAGCGGAACGGCGCGAAGTCGTCGGCGAGGGCGGCGTGGAGCGCGCGGGCGGTGTCGGGGTCGACCTTGTTCTGCACGGTGACGTGCGGGCGCCAGCCCTGCTTGTCCTGCGCGGTGAGGTGGGCGTCGAAGGTCTTGGCGAGGCGCGCGCGGAAGGCGGAGAGCGGCTCGGAATCGAGGACGTAGGCCACGCCGCGCCCGGTGAAGCGCAGCCCCGTCACCGCGACCTCGGGCGCCGGCACGGTGCGCGCGAGCATCGCGATCGTCTCGCGCACGCCCGCCTCGGCGGCGCCGGGCAGGTTGTGGAACAGCGTGGCGTGGGCCGGGATGCGGTTGAGCGCCTTCGGGAAGTGCCGCCGCCGCAGGCCGTCGAACCGCGCGAACGTGTCCGCGTCGAACTCGAGCGTCAGGATCAGGGGCGCCTGCCGGGCGTCCTGTCCCGGCTCCTCCTGCTTCAGCGCATCTTGCGTCGGCGTCTCTGGCATGCGGGCTTCCTGTCGCGGCCGGACGGAGATGGCGCGGCGCGCGATCAGGTCCAGTAGAGGATCCGCGCCGCGGGCAGGTCGCGGGCGAGCGCGGCAAACAGCGTGTCGCGCATCGACCGCATCAGCTCCTTGGGGAAGACGTACTTCGCCGAGCCGAACTTGGTGAGCTTCTTCGCGCGCTCGGCCTCGTCGAGCGGGAGGTCGGAGCCCGGGTACCAGCCCTGGAGCACCTGCTTCGAGCCCGGGGTGAAGCGGTGGGTGATCAGCTCGGCGGTGAGGTCGAGGTCGGGCACGTCGGCGAGCGCCGCGGCGGCCTCGCGGATCAGCCCGGCATAGCCGGCCTCCCAATCCGGCACCGGCAGGATCGGCGCGATCGTGAGCCCGACGGGATAGCCCGCCAGCGCCACGGCCCGCATCGCCTGGAGCCGCGCGTCGAGGCTCGCGGTGCCGCCCTCGTAGCGCGTCGCGGTGCGGGCGTTGACCGAGAACCGGATGCGGGTGCGGCGGTTGTGCGGCAGGTCGAGCAGCGGCTCGACCGCGGCGAACTTGGTGGTGAAGCGCAGCTGCACCGGCGCCTCCCAGGCACCGAAATGCCGGATCGCCGCCGAGAGCGAGCCGGTGAGGTGCTCGATGCCCAGCGGATCGGTGTAGCACGAGGCCTCGAAGGTGGTGCCTTCCTGCGCCCGCTCGGCCTGCGCCGAGGTCACCGCGCCCTGGCCGAGATAGGCGCCGAGATTGGCCAGGATCGCGTCGAGGTTGGCGTAGGCCCGCGTCACCGGCGGCCCCGACAGGGAGCCGGCGAGGTAGCAGTACTGGCAATGGGCCGGGCAGCCCTCGGCGAGGTCGAAGCGCCAGTCGGCCGAGGGCGGGATCGGCTGGAGCCGGAGCTTGGTCGGCGGTGCCACGACGAGGGCGAGCGTCGCCTTCGCCTCGATGTAGGCCCGGCGCGGGTCGGCCTGGCGCAGGCCGGTGAGGCGGTTGGCCGTCAGGCGCTCGACCGTGAGCCCGAGCGCTTCCGCGCGGGCGAGCATCGCCCGGCCGTGCGCGTGCTCCAGGGCGGCCGGCGTCGCCAGGACGCGCCGCGGACGCCACAAGCGTGCCGGCCGCGCCGTCGACGAGACGGCCGGCGCGGGCGGCGGCGAAAGGACGGGCGGCGAAAGCACCGGTGGCGCGAGGGTCTGGGCGGGCTCCATGAGGGCCGAACGCCCCGGCACCCGTGCCGGCTCCTCACTTCCGCCGGGCGCGGCCTGCGGCTAAAGCACCGGCCATGGCCCCGAAGCGTTCGCCCGTCCCCCCCGTCCGGGAAACCGTCCACGAGGGGCGCGACGGCTGGCTGTTCCTCATCGGCGGCAGCAACGACGTCATGCAGCGCTACCGCGGGACCCTGCGGCAGTGGTGGACCCTGCGCGGCTGGACCCGGCTGATCACGGCGCGCGCCGCCCGCGCGGCCGGGCTCGGCATCCGCTGCGTCCAGCTCATCGTGCCGGAAAAGCTCTCGGTCTACGATCACAAGACCATCGACCTGCGCTACGACCCGGCCCGGGCCTCGACCCGTCGCCTCGCCCGCAAGCTCGCGGGGCAGGCCACCTATCTCGACCTGCTCGGCCCGTTTCGCGCGGCCCGCGACGGGCCGGTGCCGCTCTACCTCAAGACCGACACGCACTGGTCGGCCGAGGGATGCCTGCTCGCCTATCGCGAATTGATGCGGGCGCTCGCCGCGGTCCCGCCGGCCGACATCGGCACCCGGCCCGTCCTCGTGACGGAGCGGGTGATGGATCTCGGCGCGAAGCTGCCGGGCCGGCCGGCCGAGCGCCTGGTGCGCCCGCAGATCCACCGCGACGCGGTGCGCGTCGAGACCGGGGCGCTGCTCGCGGCCTCCGAGGAAGCGGGAACCGAGGTCGACCTGCATGTCGGCGCGCACGTGGTCTACCGCAACGCCAACCCCGCCGCCGACCCGCGGCGCGTGGTGCTGTTCGGCGATTCCTACGCGCATTTCGCGCCGATGCTGCTCACCGGGCTGCTGGCCGAGAGCTTCGCCGAGGTGCACTTCGTGTGGTCGTCGAGCTTCGACTGGGCTTACGTCGAGCGGGTGCGCCCCGACATCCTGCTGTTCGAGCTGGCCGAGCGCTTCCTCGCCCGCCTGCCCGCCGACGACTTCGACGTGGCCGCCGGGCGCCGGGCCGGCGCGGCCGGCTAGAGCATTCTCCGCGATCCCCGGATCACGTGGAATGCTCTCCCGTTGCAAGATCGCGTCAGGGGATCGGCTGGCTCAGGGTGGTTTCGACGAGGACGTCGTCGGTCTGGGCCGCGAGGTAGAGGTCCGGCGTCCACGCGATGCCGAGGAGCAGGACGACGATCGCGAGGAGGCCGGCCAGGCCCAGCGTCACCCCGTCGGCCTGCCGCCGCAGCGCGTGGATCGCGGCGCATCCGGCGGTGAACATGGCCGCCTCGGCGGCGGGGATCGCGAGGGCAAGCGACATCGGGCCTTCTCTCCGGACGTTTCGGCGGGATCGTGCCACCCGTCTCACGGTCCGGCATCGAATGCGAGATGCCGAGGCCTGCGCGGGGCGACGACCGAGGGAGACATCCAAGCAGGAAACGGGCTAAGTGCACCTCACAAAACCCCCGACCTCCGCGGCCGTTCACTATGTCGGCGACGCCACGACGGGGGGGTTGTGAGAGGCACCAAGCCTGCCGCAACCTTTCCCCCTCGCCGCGTCGCCCTCCCGACGGACGGCGCGACGCGCGAAACAACGGATCGCACCCATGGGATTGCTCGTCGACGGCGTCTGGCAGGATCAGTGGTACGACACGGCGTCGACCGGCGGCCGCTTCGAGCGCAAGGCCTCCGCCTTCCGCAGCTGGGTCACCGCCGACGGGTCGCCCGGCCCTTCGGGCGAGGGCGGGTTCAAGGCCGAGCCCGGGCGCTACCACCTCTACGTCTCGCTCGCCTGCCCGTGGGCGCACCGCACCCTGATCGTGCGGGCGCTGAAGGGCCTCGAGGACGCGATCTCCGTCTCCGTCGTCGACCCGCACATGGGCGCCGAGGGCTGGGTGTTCGGCGACAGCCCCGGCGCCACCCCCGATCCGATCCACCATGCGACGCGGCTCTACGAGGTCTACCGCGCCGCCGACCCGCGCTATACCGGCCGCGTCACCGTGCCGGTGCTGTGGGACCGCGAGCGGAAGACGATCGTCTCGAACGAATCGGCCGAGATCATCCGCATGCTCGACGGGGCCTTCCACGGCGGCGGGCCGGACCTCTGCCCGGACGACCTGCGCGGGGAAATCGATGCGGTGAACGCCCGGGTCTACGACCGGGTCAACAACGGCGTCTACAAGGCCGGCTTCGCCACCGCGCAATCCGTCTACGCGGAGGCCTTCGCCGCGCTGTTCGCCGAGCTCGACGCGCTGGACGCCCGCCTCGACCGGTCGCGCTACCTGTGCGGCGCTCGGCTCACCGAGGCCGACATCCGGCTGTTCACGACGCTGGTGCGGTTCGACGCGGTCTATGTCGGGCACTTCAAGTGCAACCGGCAGCGCATCGCCGACTACCCGAACCTGTCGAACTACCTGCGCGACCTCTACGCCCTGCCGGGCGTCGCCGGGACGGTGGACCTCGTCCACATCAAGCGGCACTATTACGAGAGCCATCCGACCATCAACCCGACGGGCATCGTCCCGGTGGGGCCGGCGCTGGACTTCGCCGCGCCCAACGACCGGGCCCTGCGCTTCGGCGGGTGAGGCGAACGCGCGCCGGGCTCGACGGATGCGCGCGGCGCGTTAGATCGGACGGCATGACGCTCGCACACACCTCTCGCCGCCTCGCCCTCGCCCTGCTCGCCGCGCCCTTGGCGCTGTCGGGCCCCGCCTGGTCCCAGGCCGCGGTGCAGCTCGACGGCACCTGCGAGAAACTGACGATCGAAGGGAAGGACGCCACCTCGGCCTGCAGGCCGACCCTCGGGAACAGCGCCGAGCGTCGGCGCACGACCTTCGACTTCACCACCACGGACGGGCGCACGCTCAGCTTCAGCGGCACCGGCGCGCAGCAGGAGCGCACCGAGGAGACCGACCCGCTGCAGCCGATCAACCTCGTCACCACCGGCACGTCGAGCGACAAGGGCATCGTGCGCAACCCGACCCCGGCGGTCGGCGCCTGCACCTTCTCGACGCCGGCACCGGGCAAGACCACCATCGCCTGCGAGGCCTCGGCGCCGGACGGCCGCACCTTCGCCGGGACCTTCGTGACGCAGGCCAAGGCCGCCGCCGGCGCCCCCGCGCAGTAGGCCCGGCGTTTCGAGGGTCGGGGCGCACCGCGCGACGCGCTCCACCCTGGGATGCAGCGATCCGGTCTCGGCCCGGCACCGCGCGCGGGACGGCCCTCGGGGGCCGGCGAAAACGCGACGAAACCCGCGGATTTGCCCGATTCCGCCGCGCGAGAGCGCGCGCACCGCACTGGTCAGCCGCGTGCCCGAGTCCCATGTACCCGGTCTGGCGACATTTGGTTCCAAGGCCCGACACCGCATGCTGAACGACACGCTCGCGACGGACGCGCACCCGGGTGGGTCCGACCTGATCCGGGAGACCACCACGGCCGGTTTCCGGCAGGACGTCATCGCCGAATCGGCGAACCGTCCCGTGCTGGTCGCGTTCTGGTCGCCGCGCGCACCGTCGAGCAAGACGCTGCTCGCCGTGCTGGAGAAGCTCGTCCGAGCCGCCGCGGGCAAGGTCGTGCTGGTCAAGATGAACGTCGACGAGCATCCGGCGGTCTGGGGCCAGATCGGCCAGCAGCTCGGCCTGCAGGGCGTGCCCGCCGTGGTCGCCATCGACCAGGGCCGCCCGGTCGACATGTTCGAGGGCGCCCTGCCGGAAGCGCAGATCAAGACCTTCTTCGACCGTCTCGCCGGCCCGAGCGAGATCGATCAGGTGATGGCGGAAGCCGCGCAGGCGCTGGCGGAGGGCGACCTCGCCGGCGCCTCCGAGCTCTACGCCGCGGTGCTCGGGCAGCAGCCCGACAACGTCGCGGCCCTGGCCGGCCTCGCCAAGATCCAGCTCGACGCTGGCGAGCTGGAGAACGCCAAGCAGGTGCTGGCGATGGTGCCGGAGGCCAAGGCCGCCGACCCGGGGCTCGCCGGCATCCGCGCCGCGATCGTCCTGGCCGAGCAGGCCGCGGCGCTCGGCGACCTCGCCGGCCTGGAGGCGGAGGTCGCCGTGAACCCGGACGCGCACCAGGCCCGGTTCGACCTCGCCCTCGGCCTCAATGCCGGGAACGAGCGCGAGAAGGCGGTCGATCACCTGATCGAGATCATCCGCCGCGACCGGACCTGGAACGAGGACGGCGCGCGCAAGCAGCTGCTCCAGTTCTTCGAGGCCTGGGGCCCGATGGATCCGGCCGCGATCCGCGGACGGCGCAAGCTCTCGACGCTGCTGTTCGCGTGAGGGCGGATCTGCGGGTGCAGAGGGAAGCCGAAGGTTCTGTCTTGCTGGAGGCATCATGAGCACGCATGCGGGCTACAAGGGGCCGGGCGATTGCCCGCCCGTCATCCCGGTCTTCCCCCTGCCCGGCGCCCTGCTGCTGCCGCGCGGGCAGATGCCGCTCAACATCTTCGAGCCGCGCTACCTCGCGATGGTGGACGACGCCCTGCGGACCGACCGGGTCATCGGCATGATCCAGCCCGACGCCGAGGGCGGCGCCTCGCCGTTGAACCCGAAGCTGTACCGCGTCGGCTGCGCCGGGCGGATCACCCAGTTCGCCGAGACCGGCGACGGGCGCTACCTGCTCTCGCTGACCGGCATCGGCCGCTTCCGGGTGATGAGCGAGCTGGCCACCACCGGCGCCTATCGCCGCTGCCAGGTCAGCTACGACGACTTCGCCATCGATTTCACCGCGCGCGCCGGCGAGGACGCGGTGGACCGCGAAGGCGTGCTGCGGGCGCTGCGCGACTTCGTCGATTCCAACGACCTCAAGGTCGACTGGGCCGGGATCGAGGAGGCGCCGAACGAGGCCCTGGTCAACGCGCTGTGCATGATGAGCCCGTTCGGCGTCCGCGAGAAGCAGGCGATGCTCGAGGCCGCCGACCTGAAGACCCGCGCCGAGATCCTGGTCGCGGTCACCGAGATGGAGATGGTGCGCAGCACCGGGCCCGAGCCGACGATGCAGTGACGGCTCGAAGGACGGCCGGCGGCGACGAGCGCCCGCGCCTTCGCGACCAACCGGCACGGCTTCCCATGGAGAACCAGAGCATGACGCAGGACATGACCACGCAGAGCACCGCCGTCGAGGCGACCCGCGTCGACCCGAAGCTCCTCGAGCTGCTGGTCTGCCCGCTGACCAAGGGCACCCTCGATTACGATGCCGGCCGCCAGGAGCTGATCAGCCGCTCGGCCAAGCTCGCCTACCCGATCCGCGACGGCATCCCGATCATGCTGCCGGAAGAGGCGCGCCAGCTGACGGACTGAGCCGGGGCGAGGACGAGGGCATGGCGTTCAAGGCGAAATCCGCCTCCGAGACGAAGGCGGCCGAGCTCGCATCCGCGATCGTGCGCATCGCCGACCGGGACGGCGCGCCGCTGCAGATCGGCGTCGACCGGCTGCGCCAGGGCAACCCGCGGCTGACGCCGCTGGCGATCGGCCAGCTCTACCGCAAGCATCGCGACCACCTCGACGCCGCCCTCGCCGAGCGCGGCTACACCCTCGTCGGCTATGCCGACCAGGGCCCCGGCCGCGGCATGGAGTTCGAGATCGACCCCGCCTGACACGGGACCCGGCCGGGGCGTCGAACGTGCCGCGGTACCGGCCATCGCCCGCCCGTGGTAGGGGAGGCGATGCCCCGCTGGCTTTTCCTCACCTTCGTCGCCGCCGTGGCGCTGGCCGTGCTCGGCAGCGCCATCATCGTCCTGCGCGCCCCGCCGTCCAAGCCGCCGGCCGCCAGCCTGTCCTGCGCACCGATGCCCTGCCCGGGGACCGCGCCGACGGCGTGAGCCCCGGCCGAGCGGCCTTCGCCGGCCATTTCCGCACGGGCCTCGGACGAGCCGCGGGGCCCCCCTCGCCGCCGCGGGCGGGGAGGCCTGCACGATGCGGCACCGTCGCGAAACGCCTCAGAAGAAGATCGGCCGCGCGCTCGCGTGGTGCTCGCCGAGCACGGTGCCGGTGGCGGGCTCGATCTCCTTGAGCACCACGTCGTAGCCCCAGAGGTCGGCGAGGTGCTGCAGCACGCGCCGGGCGTCGTCCTTCTGCAGGGTGATCTTGTTCAGCGCCTTGTGGTGCAGGATCAGGCGGCGGTCGCCTTCGAGGTCGACGTCCACCACCTCGATGTCGGGATCGAGCCAGGCCACGTCGTACTGGCGGCCGAACGAGCGGCGCATCTTGCGGTAGCCGCGCTCGTCGTGGATCGCGGCGACGTGCAGCTCGGGCTGCTCCGGATCGTCGGCGACGTGGAACAGCCGCATGTCGCGCATCAGCTTCGGCGACAGGAACTGGGCGATGAAGCTCTCGTCGCGGTAGTTCTCCCAGCAATCGCGCAGCACCGCCATGCCGTCGCCGGTGCCGGCGATGTCGGGGAACCACTGCCGGTCCTCCGCCGTCGGCTGCTCCACGATGCGGGCGATGTCCTGCATCATCGCGAAGCCGATCGCGTAGGGGTTGTGGCCGCTGTAGCTGCGGTCGTCGTAGTTCGGCTGGCGGATGACGTTGGTGTGCGACTGCAGGAACTCGAGGTAGGCCGCCTCGCCGATCAGGCCCTTCTCGGAGAGCGCGTTCATGATCCGGTAGTGGCAGTAGGTGGCGCAGCCCTCGTTCATCACCTTGGTCTGGCGCTGCGGGTAGAAGTACTGCGCCACCAGCCGGACGATGCGCAGGATCTCGCGCTGCCAGCGCTGCAGGCGCGGGGCGACCTTCTCCAAGAAGTAGAGGATGTTCTCCTGCGGCAGCTCGAGCAGCGCCTTGCGCCGCTCGATCGCCTGGTCGGCGCGCGTCGCCCCCGCCTTCGCCGGCAGGGTGCGCCACAGGTCGTTGTAGATCTGCTCGCCGTGCTCGACCCGCTCGCGCTCGCGCCGCTGCTCGGAGGCGAGGTCCGGCCGCTTCTTGCGCGGGTAGCGGTGCACGCCCTGGCTCATCAGCGCGTGGGCGGCGTCGAGCACCTGCTCGACGGCCTGATGGCCGTAGCGCTCCTCGCAGCGGGAGATGTAGGTCTTGGCGAAGTCGAGATAATCGAGGATGCCCTCGGCGTCGGTCCACTGCCGGAACAGGTAGTTGTTCTTGAAGAAGTGGTTGTGACCGAACGCGGCGTGGGCGATCACCAGCGTCTGCATCGTCGCCGTGTTCTCCTCCATGATGTAGGAGATGCACGGGTCGGAGTTGATGACGATCTCGTAGGCGAGCCCCATCATGCCGCGGCGATAGCCGGATTCGTGCTGGGCGAAGTGCTTGCCGAACGACCAGTGCTTGTAGAACAGCGGCATGCCGATCGACGCGTAGGCGTCGAGCATCTGCTCGGCGGTGATGATCTCGATCTGGTTCGGATACCACGACAGCCCGAGCGCCCGCGCCTCGACCTCGCAGGCGTCGTGGATGCGCCGGATGGTGTCGAAGTCCCAGTCGTTGCCGGTGAACAGCGGTTTTGGGGCGCCGGACGTCGCGCGTGTCTTGAGAGCAGTCATATCGCCTCCCGATCGGCCGGCCGAAGCGCGACGTACCCCCTCTCCCGTGCGGGAGAGGGTTGGGGTGAGGGGGCAGGTCCGTCCGGAGAGGTCACCCCCCTCACCCTGTCCCTCTCCCAACCGGGAGAGAGGACCCGCGCCCCGACATGACGACCTGCGAAGCTCAAGACTCCGCCTCCGCCCGCGCGTCCTTGCGCCCGAACAGGTCGCGGAAGACGGCGTAGATCTCGCGGCGGTGGTTGACCTTGCGCATGGCGATCGGGCCGCCGGCCTTGGCGATGGCCTCGTAGGTCCGCCACAGGGTGGTGCGGTGCTCGACGAAGCCGGCGCGCGGGCCGTTCTCGTCGCCGACCTCGAGATAGGCGAAGTGCTGGCAGGCCGGCAGGATGTGGGCGCGCAACAGCTCGGTCGAGGTCGGGCCGTCGGAGGAGACGTTGTCGCCGTCCGACGCCTGCGCCGCGTAGATGTTCCAGTCGTTGGGGTCGTAGCGCTCGGCGATGATGCGCTTCATCTCCACCAGCGCTGAGGAGACCAGCGTGCCGCCGGTCTCGCGGGAGCCGAAGAAGGTCTCCTCGTCGACCTCGGTCGCCCGGTCGGTGTGGCGGATGAACACGATCTCCACGTGCCGGTAGCGGCGCGTGAGGAAGATGTGCAGCAGGATGTAGAACCGCTTGGCGAGGTCCTTCATGTGCTCGGTCATCGAGCCGGACACGTCCATCAGGCAGAACATCACCGCCTGCGCGATCGGGCGCGGATACGGCTCGAAGCGGCGGTAGCGCAGGTCGATCGGGTCGACGTAGGGGATGCGCCGCGTGCGCTCGCGCAAGCCCGCCAGCGCCTCGGCGAGGTCCGGCAGCGCCGGGTCGCCCTCGTCCAGGCCGGCGATGCGGGCTTCGAGCGCCGCCACCTCCTCGGGCTTCGGCCGCTTCAGGGCGATGCGCCGCGACATCGAGTTGCGCAGCGTCCGGGTGAGGGCGAGGTTGGCCGGCGAGCCGGTCACGGTGTAGCCGGCCCGGCGCAGCCCCTCCGTCTCCACCACCGCCAGGCGGCGCTTGGCGAGGTCGGGCAGCTCTAGGTCCTCGAGGAACAGCTCGAGGAACTCCTCCCGGGTCAGGACGAAGCGGAACGCGTCCTCGTTGTTCTCGCCGCCGTCCCCGCCCTCGCCGGAGCCGCGGCCGCCCCCGCCGCCCTGCGGCCGCTCGATGCGGTCGCCTTCCACGTAGGTCTTGTTGCCGGGCAGGATGTGGTCCTGGAGGCCGGTGCCCGGCTGGCGGGAGAAGCGCGGCTCGCGCACCCCGTCGGCCGGCACCGTGACGCGGCCGTCCTTGCCGAGGTCCTTGATGTCCTTCTCGCGGGCCGACTCGCGCACGGCCCGCTGGGCCACGTCCTTGACCCGCCTAAGGAAGCGCTGCCGGTTGGCGAGGCTCTTGCCTCCTGGATTCAATCGACGGTCGACGATGTGCATTCGGTGATCAAATCCCCGCCCGCAAGATCCGACCGGGATAACGCGCCGGCCGGTCGTCCGAAATCATGGCGGATCTCGATCAGGTCCCCGAGGGGACCGAATCATCCCGCCTGCTTCACCCGCATGTACCACTCGACCAGGCGGCGCACCTGCCGCTCGGTGTAGCCGCGCGAGACCATCCGGTCGACGAACTCGCCGTGCTTCTTCTCGGTCTCGCCGTCCTTCTTCGAGCCGAAGGAGATCACCGGCAGCAATTCCTCGACCTGGCTGAACATCCGCCGCTCGATGACCTCGCGCAGCTTCTCGTAGGACGTCCACGAGGGGTTGCGGCCGCCGTGCTGGGCCCGCGAGCGCAGGGCGAACTTCACCACCTCGTTGCGGAAGTCCTTCGGGTTGGCGATCCCGGCCGGCTTCTCGATCTTCGTCAGCTCCTGGTTGAGAAGCTCGCGGTTGAGCAATTGCCCGGTCTCGGAATCCTTGAAGTCCTGGTCCTCGATCCAGGCGTCGGCGTAGTCGATGTAGCGGTCGAACAGGTTCTGGCCGTAATCGTGGTAGGATTCGAGGTAGGCCTTCTGGATCTCGTGGCCGATGAACTCGGCGTAGCGCGGCGCCAGCTCGCCCTTGATGAACTCGAGGTAGCGCTTCTCAGTCTCGGGCGGGAGCTGCTCGCGGCGCAGCGACTGCTCGAGCACGTACATCAGGTGCACCGGGTCGGCCGAGACCTCGGTGGTGTCGTGGTTGAAGGTCGCGGCCAGCACCTTGAAGGCGAAGCGGGTCGAGATCCCGTCCATGCCCTCGTCGACGCCGGCCGAATCCTTGTACTCCTGCATCGAGCGGGCGCGGGGGTCGACCTCGCGCAGGGACTCGCCGTCGTAGACGCGCATCTTCGAGAACGCGTTGGAGTTGGCGTGCTCGCGCAGGCGCGACAGCACCGAGAACCGCGACAGCATCTCCAGGGTGCCCGGCGCGCAGGCCGCATCCGAGAGCTCGGAGCCCGAGATCAGCTTCTCGTAGATGTGCTGCTCCTCCTGCACGCGCAGGCAGTAGGGCACCTTGATCACGTAGATGCGGTCGATGAAGGCTTCGTTGTTCTTGTTGGTCTTGAAGGTCTGCCACTCGGACTCGTTCGAGTGCGCCAGGATGATGCCGGTGAAGGGGATCGCGCCGATGTTCTCGGTGCCGACGTAGTTGCCCTCCTGCGTCGCCGTGAGCAGCGGATGCAGCATCTTGATCGGCGCCTTGAACATCTCGACGAACTCGAGGACGCCCTGGTTGGCGCGGTTCAGGCCGCCCGAGTACGAGTACGCGTCCGGGTCCGCCTGCGACAGCGTCTCCAGCCGGCGGATGTCGACCTTGCCGACCAGCGAGGAGATGTCCTGGTTGTTCTCGTCGCCGGGCTCGGTCTTGGCGATGGCGATCTGGCGCAGGCGCGAGGGCCGGACCTTGATCACCTTGAACTGCGAGATGTCGCCCTCGAACTCGTCGAGGCGCTTCAGCGCCCACGGGCTCATCAGGCCGGTCAGGCGCCGGCGCGGGATGCCGTAGCGGCTCTGGATCTCGGCGCCCATGGTCTCGGGGTCGAACAGCCCGAGCGGGCTCTCGAAGACCGGCGAGACCTCGTTGCCGGCCTTGAGCACGTAGACCGGATGGACCTCCATCAGGGCCTTGAGACGCTCGGCCAGGGAGGACTTGCCGCCGCCGACGGGCCCGAGCAGGTAGAGGATCTGCTTGCGCTCCTCCAGGCCCTGCGCCGCATGGCGGAAGAACGAGACGATCCGCTCGATCGTCTCCTCCATGCCGAAGAACTCGTGGAAGGCCGGGTAGGTCCGGATCGTCCGGTTCATGAAGACGCGGCCGAGGCGGGCGTCCTTCGAGGTGTCGACGAATTCCGGCTTGCCGATCGCGTCGAGGATGCGCTCGGCGGCGCTCGCGTACATCAGCGGCTCGTCGCGGCACGCCTCGAGAAATTCGGAGAGCGTCATCTCCGTGTCGCGGCGCGCTTCGTACCCGCGGGCGAAGCTCTGGAAAAGGTCGTTGGTCGCATGCATCGGCATTCGATAACCCTCTCAGACCGTCAACAGCTTCATCCTGTCCTGCCGCGAACGCAACCGACAGGCCCGCATTTGTCGCAGTGCGGCGAACACGGTGACGCTGCGTGTGCTGGATGCAACACCCGTCGGGCTGAAATGCGGCATCCGTCAAGCTTCCCCGTGGTCGTCCGGCCGGATCGAAAGAACGATCCGGCCGAAAAAACGTGCACTCCGAGCTTTCTGTTGCCTCCGATCAGAGATCGCTGCTGTCTTTCTTGGCATCGGTGTCCTTCTTGGCCGACGCAGCCTCGACGGTGATTTTGATATTCTGCGTCTGCACTTGACCGTCCGCGTTCTTGATTTCGAACGTCACCTCGTCGGCGCCGGTGTAGCCGGCCCTCGGCTGGTAGAAGAGACCCTGGACCGCGGTGTCCTTGTTCGGGCAGCGATAGGAAGCGGGCGTCTTCTGCTTGCCGACCTTGGTGATCAGCGCGCCGTTCTTCGGCGCGCCCGAGACCTTGAACTCCGGCATCGGGCCGGGCGAGCAATCCTTCTTCAGGTTCGGGACGATGGCGATCCGAACCGTCTTGCCGGAGGCGACGGTCTCGCTCTTGGTGATCGTCGTCTGCGCGAAGGCGGGCGCGGCCAGCAGGAGAGCGCCGGCGGCGAGCGCGCGGACGGGGCGAAGGGCGGACAGGGTGGCGCTCACGGGCGTGTCTCCGAACATCTCTTGGCGCGGCATCCGGAGCCATGGGGCCACGTGCCGGCCGAGCCGATGTGGGGATGCCCGCGACGCGCGTCGAGGCCGCAGGCCCGTGCCGGCAGCCGGGACCGCGATTATTGCTGAAGCGCGGCCGCGACCACGCCGGTGACGCGGGCGATCTGCGCGGCGTCGAGCTCGCCTTCCAGGGCTGCCGCGAGGCTGCGCTCGACCCGCGCCCGCTCGCCCGCATCCGAAGTCGGGGTGACGGGGATGTCGGTCTCGTCGAGGCCGCAGACCCGGCGGATCGTCTCGGCCGCGGCCAGCAGCGCGCCGCGATCGGTCGGCCCCATCTCCCAGAGAGGGTTGCGCAGGCGGCTGACGACGCGCCGCGCGTCGCGATAATCCCGGTCGACGTGGGTCGCCGCCTCGATCTGGCCGACGAGGAACATCAGCTCCAGGACCTCGGAGGCCGCGTCGGGGCACGCGCGCACGATCCGCATCACGCGGCTGATGAGTTCCTGCGTCGGCGTCATCGAACGGCGGGGTGCGCTCATGCGGCGATCAACGCGGATCGGCTCGCAAAGTTCGCCGCGCCGTGACGCATCGCGCGGCGTCGTCGCGACGCAGCCTGGGCGCCGCTCAGGCCTCGGGCGGGGCGCGGAAGGCCGCCAGCGCCTCGCGGCAGGCGTAGAGGTCCTGCAGCGCGCCGGCCAGCGCCTCGCGGTCCAGGGCCTCATGATCCGAGGTGTCGCGATTCGACCCCTCGCGATCCAGGGTCTCGGGCTCGGCGCCGTCGGGGGACGACATGGCCGGGCCGCTCGTCTCCTGCATCACCGGCGCGGCCGCCACCGCCTCGCCGCGGCCGACCGCCTGGACGAAGCGGACGCCGTTCTCCTTGAGGACGCGCTGCGCCCCCTCGATCGTGTAGCGCTGGACGTGGAGCAGGTGGCGGATGCCCGCGACGAGCGCGACGTCGCCGGGACGGTAATAGCGCCGCCCGCCGGCCCGCTTCACCGGCCGGATCTGGCCGAACCGGGTTTCCCAGAACCGCAGGACGTGCTGCGGCACGTCGAGGGCTTCGGCCACCTCGGTGATCGTGCGAAACGCGCCCGGATCCTTGTCGACGGGTCCGGACGCCTCGGTGAGGGCAGCGAGCGCCATGGATCGATCCGGCTACGAGGGCGGCGATGGGCGAGCGGTCAGTCGTCGGCGTGGGCGGCGCCGTTCAGGCCGTTGATCCGGGCCTTGAGCACGTTCGAGGGCTTGAACACCATCACCTGGCGCGGCTCGATCGCCACCTCGACGCCGGTCTTCGGGTTGCGGCCGACGCGCTTGCCCTTCGACCGCACGACGAAGGAGCCGAACGAGGACAGCTTCACGGTCTCGCCCTCGGAGAGGCAGGCGCAGATCTCGGACAGGACCGTCTCGACGAGGGCGGCGGATTCGGTGCGGGAGAGGCCGACCTGCTGGTAGACGGCCTCGCTCAAATCGGCGCGCGTCACCGTCTTGCCTGTCATGCCTCGACCCCTCGCGGTTCTTCTTGCCGGGAGCGGTCGTTTCCGACGTATCCCTATGATCTGCCACGCTAATCCCCGGTCGGGCCCGGGTCAACCGGGGCGGCTCCGGAAATTGTTTTCGGCTACCAGCGGATCAGCGCCGCGCCCCAGCTGAAGCCGCCGCCGATCGCCTCGATCATCACGAGGTCGCCGCGGCGGATGCGGCCGTCCCGGCGGGCCACGTCCAGAGCCAGCGGGATCGATGCGGCCGAGGTGTTGCCGTGGCGATCGACCGTCAGCACCACCTTGTCGCGCGGGATGCCGAGCTTGTCGGCGGACGCCTCGATGATGCGGCGGTTGGCCTGGTGCGGCACGAACCAGTCGAGGTCGGCCGCCGTCGCGCCGCCCTTCTCGAGCGCGTCGACGATCACGTCCATCACCGAGCCGACGGCAAAGCGGAACACGTCCTTCCCCTCCATCCGGAGATGGCCGGTGGTGCCGGTCGAGCCCGGGCCGCCGTCGACGTAGAGCTTCTCGCGGTGGCGCCCGTCCGAGCGCAGGCTCGCGCTGATCACGCCCCGGTCATCGCTCGCCCCCGCGGCCTCCTGCGCCTCCAGCACGATCGCGCCGGCCCCGTCGCCGAACAGCACGCAGGTGGTGCGGTCCTCCCAGTCGACGATGCGCGAGAAGGTCTCGGCGCCGACGACGAGCGCGCGCCGGGCCGCGCCGGTCGACAGGAACTTGTCGGCGGTGGAGACGGCGAAGACGAAGCCGGCGCAGACCGCCTGCAGGTCGAAGGCGGCACCCGCCGTGATGCCGAGCGCCGCCTGGATCTGCGTCGCGGTCGAGGGAAAGGTGTGGTCGGGCGTCGAGGTGGCGCAGATCACGAGGTCGATGTCGTCGCCGGTGAGGCCGGCATCGTCGAGCGCAGCGCGGGCCGCGCGGATGCCGAGCACCGACGTGGTCTCGGTGGCGTCCGCGAGGTAGCGCTGCCGGATGCCGGTGCGCTGGACGATCCATTCGTCCGAGGTGTCGACCCGCTCGGCGAGCTCGGCGTTGGTCACCACCCGCGCAGGAAGCCCCGAGCCGGTGCCGACGACGACGGAACGCAGGGTTGTCATCGGATTCCTTCCCGTCGCGACGCCGGCGCAACAACCATCGGTTGTTAGACCTGCATCGCTCCGATCTCCATCGCATTCGTTCACCGACCCCGATCCCGGGCCGGTGCAGGCGTCTCGTGCCGGTGCAGGCGTCCCGCGCCGGCGAAGGTCCGGCCGGGCACCCATCTGGGCCGGGGCGAAGTCAGGCCGGCGCGAGCGTCGGCGTCTGATCGAGCATCTCGCGGATCGTGCGCATCAGGTCGTGGCGGGCCATGTCGTGGGCGAGGTCGACGGCGGCCGCGAAGCCTTGCGCGTTCTCCGAGCCGTGGCTCTTGATGACGATGCCTTCGAGCCCAAGGAACACGCCGCCGTTGGCCCGGCTCGGGTTCATCTTCTCGCGCAGCGCGCGGAACGCCTGGCGGGCGAACAGCGCGCCGATCTTGGCGGACAGCGTCCGCGTCATCGCGGAGCGCAGGTACGTGCCGATCTGCTTGGCGGTGCCTTCCGCGGTCTTCAGCGCGATGTTTCCCGTGAAACCTTCGGTGACGACCACGTCGACGGTGCCGCGGCCGAGGTCGTTGCCCTCGACGAAGCCGTGATAGGCGAAATTCGGCAAATCGATCTCGCGCAGCAGGCGCGCCGCCTCCTTCACCGCCTCGTTGCCCTTCATCTCCTCGGTGCCGACGTTGAGCAGCCCCACCGTCGGGCGCTCGAGGTCGAACACGATGCGGGCCATGGCGGAGCCCATCACCGCCATCTCGATCAGGTGCTCGGCATCGGTGCCGATGGTGGCGCCGACGTCGAGCACCACGCTCTCGCCGCGCACCGTCGGCCACAGGCAGGCGATGGCCGGGCGCTCGATGCCGGCCATGGTCTTCAGGCAGATCTTCGACATCGCCATCAGCGCGCCGGTGTTGCCGGCGGAGACCGCGGCATCGGCCTCGCCGTCCTTCACCGCCTGGATCGCCTTCCACATCGACGACTTGCCGCGGCCCTGGCGCACCGCCTGGCTCGGCTTGTCGTCCATGGCGACGGCGTAGGTGGTGTGGCGGATCTCGACGCCGCCCTTGAGGCGCGGCTCGGCCGCCACGAGGGGGGCGACCACCGCCTCGTCGCCGAAGATCAGGAAGGTCGTCTCGGGATGGCGCTCGCGCGCGAGCGCGGCACCGGGCACGACGGTCGAGGGGCCATGGTCGCCGCCCATGGCGTCGAGCGAGATGCACACGCGTTGGGACATGAAGGGATTGTCGCGGCCTTTGACGGAACGCCGTCGCGGGGGCGACGGCCAGGATCGGCGCGGCGGAAAATAGCGATCCAGCCCCGGCGGGCAAACGAATTCTCGCGCAGGGGCGGGGTGTGGCCCGATTTGGCGGCCGGGTTCGGCGGCCCGCGGACCCGGGAGCCCGCTACGGCTCCTCGGAGCGGAGCGTCCGCAGGACGTCGAAGGGTTTCACGTCCTCGCCGAGCTGGACCGCCTCGAACACCACCCCGGGCTTGCGCGGATAGGGGTCGATCCCGAGCGCCAGGAACTCGGCGGTCAGAAGGCCGAAGTCGATCCGCCCGCCGACAATCGGGTCGGGGATGTCGGCATCCTCCGCGTCGGTGCCGGCGAGGCGGTCGGTGTCGGTGAAGACCACCTCCACCGGCTCGGAGACCTTGGTCTCGAACGGCTCCAGGCTGACGGTGCAGACCAGCGTCACGGTGCCCTCGACGGTGCCGGTGACGACGAGGCGGCTCGTCGGGCCGGACACCGAGAACTGCCCGGCGAGGTCGCGGATCGCCGGGATCTTGAAGTCGGCGGCGAGCGCCGTGCACTCAGCCGGCGTCGCCTCGACGGTGACGGCGCCGCGGCCCTGCGGCAGCCGCGCCACGCTCACCCATCGGGACAGGGGGGTCTCGCTCACGCTCATCGGGCTTCCAGGTCGGGTGTCGGGGCATCGCCCGCATGCGGGAAGGACGGGCCGGCGCCGAGCAGGCCGTCGAGGTCGGCCTCGGCCAGCGCGCGGTCGGCGGCGAGGACGTAGTCGGCGAGGCCGGCGGCGGCTTCGGGATCCTCGCTGCCGAGCACGTT
This sequence comes from Methylobacterium sp. E-016, assembly GCF_022829745.1. Classification (NCBI taxonomy): domain Bacteria; kingdom Pseudomonadati; phylum Pseudomonadota; class Alphaproteobacteria; order Hyphomicrobiales; family Methylobacteriaceae; genus Methylobacterium; species Methylobacterium sp. E-016. The sequence goes on along the minus strand of NZ_JAKSYF010000079.1, from coordinate 68,457 downwards.
GCGGGCGAGCGCGATGCGGAGCGCGGCGGCATCGCCCGCGTCGAGCGCCGCGTCGTAGTTGGCGGCGCGGCCGTAGAACGCGGCGCCGAGCTTCTTCATGCGCTTGGGCACGCCGAAATCGCCGACGCCGAGCTCGCGCAGGGACGCGTCGAGCTGGAGGAAGACCGAGTTCACGAGGTCCTGCGCCACGTCCGCCGCCGGCGCCGGCAGGCGGTTCAGGCGGCGCAAAGCCAGGATGACGTGGAGGATGAGCGATTCGAAGCGGCCCTCCACGCCGTCGGGCACGCCGAGCGCGGTGTAGAGGCCCGGCTGCCGCGAGGCCGCGTTGAGGCGCATGTGCAGGGTCTCGATGGACCGCCGCCGCGCATCGTTGCGCCGGAAGAACCGGGTGATCATGGGGTCCGCCCTCGGCCCGGAGGCCGGCGCCCGGGCCGCGCCCGGCGGAACGGCCGTGCCCGGTCGCGCAGCGTTGTGGCCTGTGGCCGAGCTTGCCTTGTCAAAGCCATAACCCCGCGGTACGGCAACCCACGGTCAAGGTGCAAGCATTCATCAGACCGCCCCTGGTGTCGCGCTCCGGCGTGCCTAGCGGCGTCCCGTCCCATCAGCAACATAGGGTGGCCGATGTCGCGCCGTCTCGTTCCGTCTCTCGCGCGCCTCGGCCTCGTCGGCCTGCTCGGCCTCGGCCTGTCGGGCTGCATCGGCGAGGAGCTTCGCCACGGCTACCAGATCGACCAGGCGGCGCTCGCCACCGTCAAGCCCGGCATGAGCCCGGAGCAGGTGCTGCAGACGCTGGGCACCCCGTCCACGGTCTCCACCGTCGGCAACAAGTCCTGGTACTACATCTCCCAGAACACCTCGCGAACGGTCCTGTTCCTCGGCGAGCAGGTCGAGGACCAGAAGGTCACGGCGGTGTACTTCACCCCCGCCTTCAAGGTGGAGCGCGTCGCCCTGTACGGCCTGCAGGACGGCAAGGTGTTCGACTTCATCGAGCGCACCACGCCGACCAGCGGCGCCGACCGCGCCTTCCTGAGCCAGCTGTTCAAGGGCCTGACCAAGTACGAGCCCTTCGGCAGCGGCAACGGCGCCAGCGTGGTCCCGGGCGCCCAGCGCGGCATGTGAGGCGTCGGGCGAAGGCCCGACCCCGAACCGTCCTTCCCCCCTCTGCGGGGGAGGGAGGCGGCCCCGCGAGGGCTCATCGTCGTGCTGACAGGACGGCCTCCACGATCTGCGCGGGTTCGGCGAACATCAAGTCGGGACGGGCCGCCGACAGGGTCGCCGCGTCGGTGTAGCCCCACGCGACGGCGCCGAAGGCGCAGCCCACCGCGCGCGCCGCGTCGAGATCGCGCAGCTCGTCGCCGACGCAGAGCACCGCACGCGGCTCGATCCGCGCATGGCGCAGCAGGCTCGCGAGACGCCGTGCCTTGCCGAACACCGACGCGCCGCAGGCGTAGCGGCCGATCCGGGCGGCGTCCGGCCCGAGCACGCGCCGGACGTTCGCCTCGGTGTTCGAGCTGAGCACGGCCGTCGCGACGCCCGCTTCGCCGAGCCCCGCCAGCATCTCCGAAGTTCCGGGAAACGGATGCAGCAGCGCGGCGTCGCGCGCGGCGAGCCCGTGCATGTGGCGGGCGATCAGCGGCAGCTTCCAGCGCGGCACGCCGAGGCGCGCCATGATCGCCCGCGCCGAGAGCCTGCGGAGCTCGTCGGTCTCGTGCGCCGCGACCCGGCGGAAGCGGTAGCGGTCGGCCACCGCGTCGAGCACGCCGCAGAACCAGGGAAAGGTGTCGGCGAGCGTCCCGTCGAAATCGAGGACGACGAGGCGATATCCGCGAGCCGGGGCGGGACGGATCAGAACCGCAGGGTCTCCGCCGGGACGTCGAGGCGCAGCACGAGGCCGCTCGGCGCCCAATCGTGCTCCAGGATGCCGTCGAGCTGGCCCGTGACGCTGCGCTCGGCGAGTTCCGTGCCGAAGCCCTTGCGCGTGGGGGCCGAGGGAACGGGTGGCCCGCCGCGCTCGGCCCAGGTCAGGCGGTAGCGCGAATCGGTCCGCCGCCCGGTCAGCGTGACGGTGCCGGCCTCGTTGGAGAGCGCGCCGTACTTCACCGCGTTCGTCGCCTGCTCGTGCATGATCAGCGCCAGCGCGGTCGCCGCGCGCTCGCCGACGACCGCATCGTCGCCGTCGACGGCGATGCGGCAGCGCCCGTCCTCGGCGTAGGCCGACAGGATCAGGCGCATCAGCCCGAGGACGGTCTGGCCGCCGACCCGCGGCGCGCTGCCGGCGGAATGCGGGCGGACGTATTCGTGGGCCTGGGCCAGCGCCCCGAGCCGCTCGCGGAACGCCTTCGCGAACGGGCGCGCGCCGGGATCGCTGCGGGCGCTGAGCGCGGCGATGCCGCCGACCACGGCGAAGATGTTCTTGATCCGGTGCGACAGCTCCTTGATCAGCAGGTCGCGCGCCTCCTCGGCGCGCTTGCGCTCGCGCAGGTCGCGGGTGACCGTGCCGTAGCCGGCATGGCGGCCGGCCGCATCCCGCACGGCGAACACCGTGAACAGCACGGCGATGGCCTCGCCGGTGGCGAAGTGCCGGAACGCGAGCTCGCCCTCCCACCAGCCGTCGCGATCGAGCGCCGGCATTGCCACGCCCTCGAGGGCTTCGCGGCTCTCGGGGGTCACGTAGTCAGCGATCGTGGTCCGCAGCGCGGCGTCGAGGTCGGGCAGCCCGACCAGCGCCAGCGCGGCCTCGTTCAGGTGCGCGATCCGCCCGTCCTCGGTGGCCAGCCCGATGAAGTCCTTCGAGGTCTCGACGACGGCGGCGAGCTTGCGCGCGTCGGCGACCGCCTGCCTCAGGTCGTGGATGTCGGTGCAGGTCCCGAACCAGCGCTCGATCCGCCCGTCGGCGCCGCGGATCGGCATCGCGCGCCCGAGGGTCCAGCGATAGGCGCCGCTGTGGTGGCGCAGGCGGTACTCGACCTCGTAGGGCGCACCGGTCGCGAGGCTGTGGCGCCAGCGGCTCCAGGCCTCCGCCTGGTCGTCGGGATGGAACATGTCGGTCCAGCCGGCGCCGTCGGTGGAGCCGTAGGGCACGCCGGTGAATTCGTACCAGCGGTCGTTGTAGAAGTCGTGGAAGCCGTCGGGCTGCGTGGTCCAGACCATCTGCGGCATCGCCGAGGTCATCACCCGGAAGCGGCGCTCGCTCGCGGCCAGCTCGCGCTCCCGTGCATCGACGTCGGCGAGGGTGCGGCGATGCTCGACCAGGGTCGAGATCTGGCGGGCGAGCGCGGCCAGGGTGTCGCCCTGGGCCCTGGTGAGCCCCTCGGGCCGCGCGGTGCGGTCGAGGACGCACATCGTGCCGATCGGGGCGCCGATCCGGCTGCGGATCACCGCCGCGGCGTAGAAGCGGAACCCGTTCTCGGCCCGGATCGCCGGGTTGTCGCGGGTGCGGGAATCGACGGTCAGGTCGGTGATGACGAACAGCCCGTCGGCGTGCGAATCGTCGGCCTGGAGGGCGTGGACGCAGACCGAGCGGTCGATGCCGGTCTCGCGCTCGCCGTAGCCGATCTCGGCCTTGAACCACTGCCGATGCGCATCGACGAAGCCGATCAGTGAGACCGGAACGGCGCAGACCAGGGCGGCGATCCGCGCGAGGTCGTCATAGGCCGGGTCCGGCTCGGTATCGAGGATCCGCAGCGCGCGAAGCTCCGCGAGCCGCTCGGCCTCGTTCCAGCGCTCTCGTTCGGTCGCACGCGTCTGGCTCGCGATCGTAATCGGCAGCTCCCGAATTCCCGAGCCAGAGATAGGCGGCTTGCGCCGCCGCGCCTAGGTTCGGGAACGGACGAAGCGCCGGTTTCGTTCGAAGCGGGCCGCGAGCGCCCGTTCGTGGGCGCGTTCGCGGCCCGCACCCCGACGAGGGACGGGAGCGGGCCGCGGGAGTCGCCTCAGGCCGCCTTCGCGGCGTCGAGCGTCGGGTAGTCCACGTAGCCCTCCGGGCCCTGGCTGTACCAGGTCGCGGCCACGTCCTTCTGGAGCGGGGCGTCGGCGGCGATGCGCGCGGGCAGGTCCGGGTTGGCGATGAACGTCCGGCCGTAGGCGATCGCGTCGGCCTCGCCGGCATCGAGCGCCGCCTGGCCGCTGCGGCCGTCGTAGTCGGCGTTGAGGATCAGCGCGCCGTCGAACACCCGCTTCATCGCCGGGGCGATCGGCGGATGGTCGGCCTTACCGAAGGTGCCGTTCGGGCCGGGCTCGCGCATCTCCAGGAAGGCGATGCCGAGTTCCGACAGGGCCTTCGCCGCGGCCACGAACAGCAGCTCGGGATCGGAATCGTTGGCGCCCTGGATCGCGCCGTTGGGCGACAGGCGCACGCCGGTGCGGTCCTTGCCGGCGACCTCGGCCACGGCCTGCGTGACCTCGCGCAGCAGGCGCACGCGGTTCTCGATCGAGCCGCCGTAGGCGTCGGTGCGGTGGTTGGTGCCGTCGCGCAGGAATTCGTCGATCAGGTAGCCGTTGGCGGCGTGGATCTGCACGCCGTCGAAGCCGGCGGCCAGCGCGTTGCGGGTGGCGTTGCGGTAATCCTCGAGCAGCCGCGGGATCTCCTCGACCGGCAGGGCGCGCGCCTCGGCATAGGGCTTCTTGCCGGCGTAGGTGTGCGCGTCGTCGGGCGCGGTCGTGGCGGAGGACGAGATCGGCGCGGCGCCGTTGAGGAAGTCCGGGTGGACGAGGCGGCCCATGTGCCAGATCTGGCAGACGATGCGGCCGCCCTTGTCGTGCACCGCCTTGACGATCGGCTTCCAGGCCTCGACCTGCGCCGCGTTCCAGATCCCCGGGGCGTAGGGCCAGCCGAGCCCCTCCTGGCTGATGCCGGTCGCCTCGGTGAGGATCACGCCGGCGCTCGCGCGCTGGGCGTAGTATTCGATCATCAAGGGGGTGGGCACGTGCTCGCGGCTGGCGCGTCCCCGCGTCAGCGGCGCCATCCAGATGCGGTTCTTCGCGTCGATGGCACCGACGCGGATCGGATCGAGCAGTGAAGGCATGGGCTTCCCGTGTTTGGATGGGGTGGGGGCGGCACGCCGCACCCCGTGTGACGCATAGGTGGCGGGAACGATGCCGCCCGCAAGGCACTGGACGCATGGGCGACCCTGCCGGGGTGCGCGGGCGCACATGGTGTCGCGGGCGGCCTTCCCTTCGCTCCGCGGATCACAGGATCCGGGCATGCAGGGAGCGGGCATGACGGGCGCGCATTCGCGTTCGCGTCGCGGATCGCGTATAGCTCGACGCCTCATTTCCAAGGTCTTTGCAAGAACATGGCGACGGCGTCGTTCGACACCGCCCGGCGCGCGGGCAGCGATTTCTCCGGCATCGAGAAGGCGCCCGAGTTCCGGCCCGAGCCGGCACCTGCGGCGGTGCCCGGGCAGCGCAGCTCGCTCGTCGGCCTGCCGCGGGCGGCGCTGAAGGAGCGCCTGCTCGCCGTCGGCGTCGGCGAGCGCGAGAGCAAGATGCGCTCGGGCCAGCTCTGGAACTGGCTCAACGTCCGCGGCGCGCAGGACTTCGACCAGATGACCAACGTCGGCAAGGCGCTGCGGGCGCAGCTCGCCGCCGCCTACACCCTCGACCGGCCCGAGGTGGTCAGCCAGCAGGTCTCGCGCGACGGCACCCGCAAGTGGCTGCTGCGCATGGCCCCGACCGGCCGGCACGACCACAACCGCGGCGCCGAGATCGAGTGCGTCTACATTCCGGGGCCCGACCGCGGCACGCTCTGCGTCTCGTCCCAGGTCGGCTGCACGCTGACCTGCTCGTTCTGCCACACCGGCACGCAGCGCCTGGTGCGCAACCTGTCGGCGGCCGAGATCACCGCCCAGCTCGTCGTCGCCCGCGACGCGCTCGGCGACTGGCCCGGCCTGATCCCGTCGCGCGACGCCTCGGGCAGCGGCGAGGTCGGGCGGCTCGTCACCAACATCGTGTTCATGGGCATGGGCGAGCCGCTCTACAATCTGGAGAACGTCGTCGACGCGGTGGCGACGATGTCGGACCCGGAGGGGCTCGCGCTGTCGCGCCGGCGCATCACGGTGTCGACCTCCGGCGTCGTGCCGCAGATCCGGCGGCTCGGCGAGGAGGCGCACGCGATGCTGGCGATCTCGCTCCACGCCGTGCGCGACGAGCTCCGCGACGAACTGGTGCCGCTGAACCGCAAATATCCGATCGCCGAGCTGATGCGCGCCTGCCGCGAATATCCCGGCCTCAACAACGCCCGCCGCATCACCTTCGAGTACGTGATGCTGAAAGGCGTCAACGACACCGACGGCGACGCGCGCGAGCTGGTGCGGCTGCTCAAGGGCATCCCGGCCAAGATCAACCTGATCCCGTTCAACCCCTGGCCCGGCAGCCGGTACGAATGCTCGGACTGGGAGCGGATCGAGCGCTTCTCCGAGATCGTGTTCGACGCCGGCTACGCCTCGCCGGTGCGGACCCCGCGCGGCCGCGACATCCTCGCCGCCTGCGGCCAGCTCAAGAGCGAGACCGAGAAGCTGCGCGCCCGCGAGCGCATGCTGCTCGACGCGGGCGGCGACGCGGCCGGCGCGGTCTCGGCCCAGGGCTTCTACGCCCTTCACGACGGCGAGGAATGAGGGGGCCGGCGCCTCTCCGGTGTGGGCCTTCTGGCAGAGGTAACCGTCTCTTCCCTCCCCCGCAGAGGGGGGAGGGGGAGCCGGCCTCGCTCAGCCCTGCGGCAGGTCCGGCGTGATGCCGAGGGCGTCCATGCCCTCCTCCAGGAGGTCGCCGGCATCCGGCGTGCCGAGCAGCGTCTTCACCGCGCCGTCGCCGGCGCCTTCGCGCTCGCGGGCGAAGCGGACCGCGTCGGCCCATTCCTCCGGCTCCATGTCGCCGCGGCCGACATAGAGCAGCGCCAGCAGGTCGGCGCGCTCGTCGTCGTTGAGGCCGGCGATCATGCCGCGCAGCTCCGATTCGGTGGCGTCGTCGGTGCCGGAGGTGAGCACGTCGGTGGCGCCGTCGTCGATGGCGTTGGAGCCGGAATCCGGATCGGTCGCGCCCTCCTTCACCTCGACCGCGCGCAGGCGCAGGATGATCTCGGTGACCGTATCGGGGGCGATGTCCATGTCGAGCTCCGGTTGGCGGTCCCGTCGGGGGCCTGAAGCTGCGACAACTGGCGAGAGCGATGCCGGTTCGCCCGGCCCGGCGCCGTCGTGCGCCCGCGCGGTCGGATTTCGCCGCCCGTTCGCTCCGCGGCGCCCGTGAAGATGCGCGCACGTCGCGGCGCCACGCGGTGCTACGCTGTCGCCGGGGCGGGCACGCGCGGAGGCGGGGGATGAAGCGGGACGGGCTCGTCGGCTGCCTCGCGCTCTACGCCGCGCTCTACGGCGCCTACGGCTGCATCTCGCCGATCCTGCCGAACGTGCTCGCCGCGGGCGGCCTGCCCCCGGAGCGGATCGCGATCCTGCTCGCCGCTGCGACCCTGGTGCGGCTCGTGGCGGGCCCGCTCGCCGGGCGCTCCGCCGACCGGCACGCGGCGACCCGCCCGATCCTCGCCGCCGCCTGTGGCCTCACCGCGCTCGCGGTCCTCGGGCATCTCCCCGCGCGCGGGTTCTGGCCGTTCCTCGCGGTCGGCCTCGCCTACGCGGTGACGACTGCCCCGCTGGCCCCGCTCGCCGACGTGCTCGGGCTCGCCGCGGCGCGGGGCGGCGCCGCGTTTCCCTACGGCTGGGTGCGGGGCGCCGGCTCGGCCGCCTTCATCGCCGGCGTCGGTGCCGCCGGCGGGCTGGTGCAGGGGTTCGGGCTCGCGGCCGGCCTCGTCGCCGGAGCGGTGCTGTTCGCGGCCGCCGGTTCGGCGGCGCTCGCCGGGCGGGACCCGGGCGTCGCGCGCGACGGGCCCGTCGCCGCGCCCGGGATCGGCTTCGCCGACGTCCTCCGCCTTCCCGCCTTCCGCCGCACGGTGCTGGTCGCGGCCCTGGTGATCGGCGCGCACGCGATGCACGACGCCTTCGCGATGATCCTGTGGCGCGAGGCCGGCATCGGGGCGGGCGCCGCCGGCCTGCTCTGGGCCGAGGCGGTGGCGGCGGAGGTGTTCGTGTTCCTGATCGCCGGCCCGCCGCTGCTGGCGCGGATCGGGTTGCCGGGCGGCCTCGCGGTCGCCGCCGGCGCCGGCGCGCTGCGCTGGGCGGTGCAGGCCGAGACGGTGGCGCTGCCCTGGCTCGCCGCGATCCAGTCCCTGCACGGCCTGAGCTTCGCGCTCCTGCATCTCGCCTGCCTCGGGCTGATCGAGCGGACCGTGCCGCCGGCCGCCCGCGCCACGGCGCTGGCGCTCTACGGCACCGTCGGCCTCGGCCTCGCCGGCGCGGCGGCGACGCTCGCGTCCGGTCCGCTGTATTCGGCCTTCCACGGCCGCGGCTTCTGGGCGATGGCGGTGCTGAGCCTCGCCGCGCTGCCGCTCGTTCCGCGCTTGCGCCCGCCGTCGGAAGGCACGACCTCTGCGTGACGGCGCGTTTCATGGTACAAAACCGGAACATGCCGTCGGTCCCCGCAACACAACGCCCAGGTCCATGCCGCACGTCGCCGAGATCCTGATCCCGCTCGCGATCGACACCGCCTACAGCTACGCGGTGCCCGCGGGCCTGGCGCTGGCGGCGGGCGACGTGGTGCAGGTGCCGCTCGGGCCGCGCGAGACGGTCGGCGTGGTCTGGGGCGTGGCGGAGACGGCGGGCGGCTCGAACCTGCGGCCGGTCACCGGCTATCTCGGCGTGGCTCCGCTCTCCGAGCCGCTGCGCAGGCTGGTGGACTGGATCGCGCGCTACACCCTGGCCCCGAAGGGCTCGGCCCTCGCCATGGTGCTGCGCCTGCCCGACGAGGCGGCCGCCGCCGAGGTGGTCCGCGTCGGCGTCCGCACCACCGGCAAGCTCCCGGCCCGCCCGACCAAGGCCCGGGACAAGGTTCTGGCGGTCGCCGCCGACGGCGAGATCCGGGGCAAGAGCGTGCTCGCCAAGACGGCCGAGGTCTCGCTCTCGGTGATCGACGGGCTGATCGACGACGGCGCGCTGGAGACGGTGGCGCTCGCGCCCGAGCCGGTGGCGCTCCCCCCCGATCCGGAGTTCCCGCGGGTGCCGCTGTCGGAGGCGCAAGCCGCGGCGGTCGCGGACCTGGTCGCCGCCCCCGCGGAGGCGGGCGGGAGCGGCGCCGTCCTGCTCGAGGGCGTCACCGGCTCGGGCAAGACCGAGGTCTACTTCGAGGCGGTGGCGGAGTGCGTCCGCTCAGGCGGGCAGGCGCTGATCCTGATGCCCGAGATCGCGCTGACGGCGCAGTTTCTCGACCGCTTCGCCCAGCGCTTCGGCGTCCGTCCGGCGGCCTGGCATTCCGGCATCGGCGGGCGGCGGCGCGAGCGGCTGCGCGCCGGGGTCGCGGCCGGCGAGGTCCGGGTGGTGGTCGGCGCCCGCTCGGCCCTGTTCCTGCCGTTCCGGAAGCTCGGCCTGATCGTGGTCGATGAGGAGCACGAGAGCGCCTACAAGCAGGAGGACGGCGTGCACTACCACGCCCGCGACATGGCCGTGGTGCGGGCCAAGCTCGAGGGCTGCCCGGTGGTGCTGGCCTCGGCGACGCCCTCGATCGAGACGCGGGTCAACGTCGAGCGCGGGCGCTACCGGCGCGTGCGGCTGCCCGAGCGCTTCGGCGGCCGCCGCCTGCCCGACATCCAGGCGATCGACATGCGCCTCGACAAGCCGGAGCGCGGGCGCTTCCTGTCGCCGCCGATGATCAACGCGGTGAAGGCCAACCTCGCCGCCGGCGAGCAGGCGCTGCTGTTCCTCAACCGCCGCGGCTACGCGCCGTTGACGCTGTGCCGCGCCTGCGGCCACCGCTACCAGTGCCGGAACTGCTCGACCTGGCTGGTCGAGCACCGCTTCCGCAAGGCCCTGGTCTGCCACCAGTGCGGCTACAGTGAGCGCCGGCCGGACGCCTGCACGGAATGCGGCACCTTCGACAACCTCACCCCCTGCGGCCCCGGGGTCGAGCGCATCGCGGAGGAGGCCGCCGAGCTTTTCCCGGATCGCCGGATCATCGTGCTGTCGAGCGACTTTCCCGGCGGCGCCGAGCGGCTTCGGATGGAGCTCGAGGCGGTGGCGGCGGGCGAATGCGACATCGTCATCGGCACCCAGCTCGTGGCCAAGGGCCACAACTTTCCGCACCTGACGCTCGTCGGCGTGCTCGACGCCGATATCGGCCTGACCTCGGGCGATCCGCGGGCGGCCGAACGCACCTTCCAGCTGCTGCAGCAGGTGACCGGCCGCGCCGGCCGCGGCGAAAGGCCGGGCCGCGCGCTGGTGCAAACCTACCAGCCCGAGCACCCCGTGATCGCGGCCCTGCTGTCGGGCGATTCGGAGCGCTTCTACGAGGAGGAGATCGCCGCCCGCGAGGCGGCCGGCCTGCCGCCGTTCGGGCGGCTCGCGGCGCTGATCGTCTCCGCCAACGACCGCGCGGCGGCCGAGGCCCACGGGCAGGCGCTGGCCCGGGCCGCCGAGCCGCCGGACGGCGTGATGGTGCTCGGGCCCGCCGAGGCGCCGCTGGCGCTGGTGCGCGGGCGCTACCGCTTCCGCCTCCTGGTCAAGACCGAGCGCAACGTCGACCTGCAGAGCTACCTGCGCGACTGGCTGGCGCGCGGGCCGAAGGTGCGCGGCAACGTGCGCGTCGCGATCGACGTCGACCCGCAGAGCTTTTTGTAGGCGACCGGGATCGCGTTTTGTAGGAAGGTGCGGCGCCGCCGAAGTCCCGACCGGCGGCGTCCATTTCAGGAGCGCGCATCGTGCTGAGCTACACCAAGAAGCCCGAGTCCAGCGTCGCCGAGATCGTGGTCGACGGGAAGATCACGGACGAGGAGATGAACGCGGTGATGACCGCGATGAAGGCCGACCTCGACAAGGGCGGCAAGCTCAAGCTGCTGGAGGACATCCGCGCCTTCGAGGGCATGGAGCCGGCCGCCTTCTTCAAGGACCCGCGCTTCGGCCTGTCGATGATGAAGGGCATCAGCCACGTGGCGCTCGTCACCGACGCGCAGTGGCTCAAGGTCGTCGCCGAGACCTTCGGCTTCGTCTCGCCGGCCCAGATCAAGGTGTTCGAGCGCGCCCGCCTCGACGAGGCCCGCACCTGGCTCGCCGCCGCCTGAGCGGCGAGAAACCGTCCTGAGGCGGCCTGCCGCCTACTCGGCCTGGGCGGTGCGCGTGGTGTTGCGTCGCGCCGTCCAGCGGCCGGAGCACAAAGCCGAGACCTTCCAGGTCCCGGCCCCGCCCTGCGCCTGCAGCCGACCCGAGGCCGCGCCGCTCGCGGCGCCGTTCGAGACGCTCAGGCCCACCGTCCCGTCAGCCCCGACCTGCCCGCTGACCCGGGCGGCCGTCGCCGCCGACGCGGCGCGCACCTGCCCGTCGCGGATCGCGACTGAGGTGCTGTAGCGCGCGTCGCACAGGCCGCTCTCGGTCACGAGATCGACGGCCCAGGTCCCGTTGAAGGCCCCCGGCTCGCCGGCGGCGGCCGGCGTGAGGATCGCGCCCGAGAGGAGGCCGACGAGGGCGATCGGGGTGAGCTTCGACATTCAGGACCTTGCTGTTGAGCGGGAGCGGCCGGCGGACGGACCGTCGGGGTGCCGGGGAATCAAACCTCGGCTCTACATCTTGTGCGGTGACGCGCAGGTGAACGACGGAAACGGCAAGAGTATGACGACGCGCGCGAGCGCCGGATACAAGCTGGACCGTTTACGCAAGCCGGCGATGACTGGACGCGCCCCGTCGGATCCTTGCCACGCTTTCGCAAGCCGGTTCGCTGAACGGGATGGCCTGCGCTGGACCGCTCTTGAGACGCTCTTCAGCGCGATCGAGGGCGTGGCCGACCGCGCGGTCGCGCGCCGCACGGTCATCACCCGACGGCGCGCACCACCTCCGCCATCGCCGGGCGCGCGCCGACCTCCGCCTGCACGCAGGCGCGCTCGAGATCGCGCAGGGCCGCCGCCTCCGGGAAATCGGCGGGCGCACGGTCCAGCACCTCGCCGATCAGCAGCCCGAAGGCGCGGACCTCGACCCGCTGCAGGGCTACGCCGGGCGGCCCGTCGGGCAGCACCGAGGCCGCGCCGAAATCGCTGAGCACCGCCTCGCCGGTGGCGGCGTCCCACAGGATGTTGTGGCCGTAGACGTCGCCGTGCAGCAGCCCGCGCGCGTGGAGATGGGCGAGGCCCGCGGCGAGGCCGCGGACGAGGCGCAGCAGCGCCGCCGGGGCGAGGCGCAGGGCCGGGTCGTAGACGTCGCGGCTGCAGCTCGCGAGGCTCGGCGGCCCGGCGAGCACGCGCCGGTCCGGCGGCAGGAGCGGCATCAGCAGCCCGTCGGTCCCGTCCGGGTGGCCGGTGATCCGCCCGAGCGCGCCGGTGAGGTTCGGGTGCGCCCCGGCCGCGAGGCAGGCCTCCATCTCCCGCTCGGGCAGGCCGTCGCTTGTCATCGTCCCCTTGAACAGCTTGAGCGCGACCGGCCGCGGCGGCGCGGTGCCGCCGGGGCGCCACAGCGCGCGGTGCACCCGGCCCGACGTGCCCTCGCCGAGGAGCGCGCCCGCGTCGAGGTCGGCGAACGGGACCAGGGCGGCCGAGGCTCGCGGCGCATCGCCCTCGAACGCGTTGCCGGCCCAGGAGGTCCAGGCGAGGGCGGGGAGGGCCGGAAGCCAGGCGGGCAGCGCGTCGAGGCGGTTGGCCGCGAGACGGATCAGCTCGAGGTCGTCGCAGCCCGCCAGGCTGTCCGGAAGGCTGCGCAGGCGATTGCCCGAGAGCATCAGCTTCCGCAGCCGCGGCCGGTGCCCGAGCGCGTCGGGCAGGTGCGCGATCCTGTTGTCGGTGAGCGTCAGCCAGCGCAGGCGCGGCGGCAGCGCCTCGCCCGGCACCTCCGCGAGGCCGCAGCCGCGAAACCCGACCTGGCTCAGCGCCCTGCAATCCCCCAGGACCGGCGGCAACGTCGCGAACGGGTTGCCCGAGCAGAACAGCACCTGCAGCCGCGTCAGGCGGCCGAGATCGTCGGGGAGGGCGGTGAGCGCGTTGCCCGAGAGGTCGAGCACTTCCAGCGTGTCGGCCAGCCCGAAGATCTCGGGCGGGAGCACGGTCAGGCCGGCGGCCGGCAGGCGCAAGGTGCGCGCCCCGGCAAGGTCGCCCCGGCGGAGGGCGTCGAGGGTGTCGTGCGTCGCGTCCTGCATCGTCGGTCGGCGCTCCGGCCCGCCTGGGAAGCCGGCCTCGTCGCACGAACCGGGATCCCGCAGCAAACGCCTAAGAGAAGGAAAAAATATCGTTCTAAGGATTAAGAGCTTGACATCGGCACGCTCCTCCGGCATAAGAACCGCACGCTCCAGAAGTGTGACGAGACGGTCTCGGGAGGCGGCGGATGGGCAGCGCAACCGGGGCCGTCCCACCGGAGGTCGTCGCCGCCGTGGAACGGCTGGTGCGGCACGGCGAGGCCAGCCTCGCGCGGATCGCCGCCGCCGCCGGGCTCCCGCAGACGACCGTGACGGGCTGGATGCGCGATCGCGGATGGGCGCGGACGTGCCCGGTCCGCCCGCGCGGGACCGACGACATCCTGGCCGATCTCGCCGCCCTCGAACGGTGCGGCGATCCGGTGCGCGTGCCCGCCGACCTCCCGGTGCTGCGGCGGCGGCTGCGTGCGCATATCGGCCGGCAGATCGCGACGTTCGATGCGGCTCTGCGCGGCGAGGGGGCGGCGGTGATCGATTCCGCGCGGACCCTGCGCGATCTCGGGGGCCTCAAGCGCCTGCTCGACGACCTCGCCGCCGACGATCCCGCTAGCGAAGGGGAGGGCGATGGCGACGGCCGAACCCCTTCCGCCCTCGACCTTCCGGGCCTCCGCGCGGAGATCGCGCGCCGCTATGGAGGATGCCGCGGCGACCGGCCGGATGGCCGCCTTTCTGGCGAGCCTGCCGCCGCCGCTCCTCCGGGCGCTGGCGCTTGACTGGCTGCACCAGGCGCGGCCCGACCAGCTTCCGCCGCCCTGGGAGGACGACTGGACCACCTGGGCGGTGATCGGCGGCCGCGGCTGCGGCAAGACGCGGACGGGGGCGGAGTGGGTCGACGCGCTCGCCCGCGGCGACCCGGCCTTCACCGACAGGGCGATCGGCCGGATCGCGCTCGTCGGCGAGACCTTCGCCGACGTGCGCGACGTGATGGTCGAGGGCCCGTCGGGCCTGCTCGGGCTGCCCGAGCGCGGCAGCCGCCCGCGCTGGTCGCCGAGCCGGCGCCGGGTCGAGTGGGCGAACGGGGCGGTGGCGTCGGCGTTCTCGGCCGAGGAGCCGGATTCCCTGCGCGGCCCGCAATTCGGCGCGGCGTGGTCGGACGAGATCGCCAAGTGGCGCCGGCCGGATGCCGCCTTCGACATGCTGCAATTCGGGCTGCGGCTGGGCGCCCGCCCGCGCAACCTCGTCACCACCACGCCGCGGCCGATCCCGCTGATCCGCCGGCTGATCGCCGACCCGCGCTGCGTGGTCACGAAGGCCCGCACCGCCGACAACGCCCGAAACCTCGCCCCCGCCTTCCTGGAGGCGGTGGTCGGGCGCTACGCCGGCACCCGCCTCGGGCGGCAGGAGCTCGACGGCGAGCTGATCGACGACCGGGCCGACGCCCTGTGGACGCGCGAGACGATCGAGGCGGCCCGCGTCGCCGCGGCACCCGATCTGTCCCGCATCGTCGTCGCGGTCGACCCGCCGGCGAGCTCAGGCCGCTCGGCCGATGCCTGCGGGATCGTCGCGGTCGGGGCGTTGGGCGAGACCGCCTACGTGCTCGCCGACGCGACGGTGGCGCGCGCCAGCCCGCAGGCCTGGGCCAACGCCGCGCTCGCGCTCTACCACCGCCTCGGCGCCGACGGGCTCGTGGTCGAGGTCAACCAGGGCGGCGAGATGGCCACCGCCGTGCTCGCCCAGTGCGATCCGGCGGTGCCGGTGACCCCGGTGCGCGCCACACGGGGAAAATACCTGCGGGCCGAGCCGGTCTCGCTGCTCTACGCGCAAGCGCGCGTCCGCCACGTCGGGGCGCTGCCGGCGCTCGAGGACGAGCTGTGCGATTTCGGGGCGGACGGGCTCTCGTCCGGCGCCTCGCCCGACCGCCTCGACGCCCTGGTCTGGGCGGTGACGCACCTGCTGCTCGCGCCCCGCGCCGAGCCGCGCATCCGCAGCTTCTGATGCCGGCCCACGCGACTGCGGGGCGGCGGCCATCCGCCGGGCCTCATGGGTTTCGACCCATGAGGCGTCGGACAACACGCATCTCGAGGAGGCGCCCGATGCCGACCCTGCTGACGAGGCTGGCGCGGGCCGCCGGCTACGTGCCGGCCGTGAAGGCGGCCCCGCTCTCCGGGCCGAGCGTCGCCCTCTACGGGGACGCCCGCGCCGTCTGGACCGCGCGCGACGGCACCGCGCTCGCCCGCGAGGGCTACCAGCGCAACGCCGTGGTCCACCGCGCCGTGCGGCTCGTCGCCGAGGGCGCCGCGTCGATCCCGCTGGTCGTCACCGGCGCGGAGGCGGCCGACCACCCGATCGCCGCGCTGCTGGCGCGGCCGAACCCGCGCGAGGGCGGCACCCGCCTGCTGGAGACCCTGTACGGGCACCTGATGGTGTCCGGGAACGCCTATCTCGAGGCGGTGTCGCTCGACGGGATCCCGCGCGCCCTGTTCGCGCTGCGCCCCGACCGGATGCGGGTGGTGCCGGGGCCCGACGGCTGGCCGGCCGGCTACGTCTACGAGGTCGGCGGCCGCCGCGTCGCCTACGACGAGTCCGGCGCCGTGCCGCCGATCCTGCATCTCGCCCTGTTCCACCCCACCGACGACCATTACGGCCTGTCGCCGATGGAGGCGGCCGCGATCTCCCTCGACATCCACAACGCGGCCGGGGCCTGGAACAAGGCGCTGCTCGACAACGCGGCGCGCCCCTCCGGCGCGCTGGTCTTCGCCGGTGCCGGGGCGAGCTTGAGCGAGGCGCAGTTCGTGCGGCTGAAAGCCGAGCTGGAGGCGAACTACCAGGGCGCCGGCAATGCCGGGCGGCCGCTGCTGCTCGAAGGCGGGCTCGACTGGAAGCCGCTGGCGCTGTCGCCCAAGGAGATGGACTTCGTCGAGGCGAAGGCCGCGGCCGCGCGCGAGATCGCCCTGGCCTTCGGCGTGCCGCCGCTGCTCCTCGGGCTTCCGGGCGACAACACCCACGCCAACTACGCCGAGGCCAACCGCGCCTTCTACCGCCAGACCCTGGTGCCGCTCGCCCGCCGCACGGCGGAGGCGCTCGCGCACTGGCTCGCGCCGGCCTTCGGCGACGTCCGCCTCGAGCCGGATCTCGACGCGATCGAGGCGCTGGCCAGCGAGCGCGAGTCGCTGTGGCGTCGGGTGCAGGCGGCCGACTTCCTGACGAAGGCCGAGAAGCGCGCGGCGGTGGGCTACCCGCCCGAAGCCCCGGAGCCCGGGGCCTGAGGCTCCGGCGCAGCCCGATCTTTCCCTGCCCGCCACGGGAGACCGCCATGGACGGCCACTTCACCGGCTATGCCAGCCTGTTCGGCGTGCCCGACCTCGGGCGCGACATCGTGCAGGCGGGGGCCTTCGCCGCGAGCCTGCGGCAGCGCGGCGCCGCCGGCGTGCGGATGCTGTGGCAGCACGATCCCGCCGAGCCGATCGGGCGCTGGCAGGCGCTCGCCGAGGATGGGCGCGGCCTGCGCGTCGAGGGTCGCCTCAACCTCGCGGTGCAGCGGGCGCGCGAGATCGACGCGCTGATGCGGGACGGCGCCCTCGACGGTCTGTCGATCGGCTTCCGCACCCTGGAGGCGCGCCCGCGCGGCGGCTTTCGGCAACTGCACGCGGTGGATCTCTGGGAGATCTCCCTGGTGACCTTCCCGCTGCAGCCGGGGGCGCGCGTCGCGAACGCCCCGCTGCCGGCGGAACTGCGCGCCTTCGCCCGGCGCCTCGCGCCGGTGCGTGCCGCCGGGCGCTCCGCCACCCCCGCCGGGTGGTGAGAGGCGGCGGGCGCCCACGTTCTTCCCTCCCCCGCAGAGGGGGAGGGATCCGCGCGTAACTTTTCATTCCAACGGTGAGGCTCACATGACCCGTCACGAGACCTTCGAGACCAAGTCCGATCGCGTGCTACTGGAGAACAAGGCCGGGCGGCCCGGCGCCGAGCCGGGCACCGCGCGGGACGCCTTCGACGGGCTGACCCAGGCCTTCGAGGCCTTCAAGGAGACCAACGACACCCGGCTCGCCCAGATCGAGGGCCGGCTCGGGCCCGACGTGCTCACCGAGGAGAAGCTCGCGCGGATCGATGCGGCGCTGGACAGTGCTCGGACGCGCCTCGACCGGATCACCCTGGACCGCGCCCGCCCGCCGCTCGGCCGGCCCGAGCAGCCGCGCGATGCGGCCGCCGACGAGCACAAGACGGCGTTCGACCTCTACGTCCGCGCCGGCGAGAGCGGAGGCCTGAAGAGCCTGGAGGCCAAGGCGCTCTTGGCCGGATCCGGCCCGGACGGCGGCTACCTCGTGCCGCAGACCATCGAGCGCGAGGTGCTCAAGCGCCTAGCCGACCTGTCGCCGATCCGTGCCATCGCCAGCGTCCGCACCATCTCGGGCGGCCAGTACAAGCGCGCGGTGGCGACCGGCGCCCCAATCGCCGGCTGGATCGCCGAGACCGCGCCGCGCCCGGCCACCGACGGGCCGGTGCTGTCGGAGCTGAACTTCCCGGCGATGGAGCTCTACGCCATGCCGGCCGCGACCCAGACTCTGCTCGACGACGCCGTGGTCGACATCGACGCCTGGCTCGCCGACGAGGTCGAGACCGCGTTCTCCGAGCAGGAGAGCGTCGCCTTCGTCACCGGCAACGGCGTCAGCCGCCCGCGCGGCTTCCTCAGCTACGACACCGTGGGCAACGACGCCTGGGTGCCGGGCAAGATCGGGATCGTCGGCACCGGCACGGCCGGCGCCTTCCCGGCGGCGAACCCGGCCGACGTGCTGTTCGACCTCGTCTACGGCCTCAAGGCCGGCTACCGCCAGAACGCCGGCTTCGTGATGAGCCGGCGCACGCAGAGCGCGATCCGCAAGTTCAAGGACAACGAGGGCAACTATCTCTGGCTGCCGCCGACCGCCTCGGACCGGGCCGCGACCCTGCTCGGCTTCCCGGTGACGGAGGCCGAGGCGATGCCCGACATCGCCGCCGGCAGCCTCGCGCTCGCCTTCGGCGATTTCCGCCGCGGCTACCTCGTGGTCGACCGCACCGGCCTGCGGGTGCTGCGCGACCCGTATTCCGCCAAGCCCTACGTGCTGTTCTACACCACCAAGCGCGTCGGCGGCGGCGTGCAGGACTTCGCCGCGATCAAGCTGCTGAAGTTCGCCTGATCCGGGCCGCGGGCGGCGTCCCCGCCCGCGTCGACGGCCCGCCCCGGGCCGGCCTCACGCGCCCTGGCGCCGTGCCAGGGCGCGGCCCACCTCTAGCAGCAGCGTATCGACGAGGGTGCGCAGGCGCTTCTGCCCGGTCCGGTCGATCGCCACGCGGGCGGCCAGGATCTGGTCGGCGGCCTGCTCCAGCGGATCGGCCGGGGGCAGCAGGCGAAGCTTCGGCCGTGGCAGGACGTCGAGCTTCGCGCGCGTGTCGGTGACGTCGAAGAAGGCGCCGTGGCCGTGCATGCCGGTCTCCGTCCGGGTCACGTGGCCGCGGTTGCGGATCCAGCGGATGTCGCCGCCTTCCGTGACGATCCGGAAGTCGGCGGAGAACGAACCGCCGGTCTCGCGCACCTGCCTGATCCGGTCGAACACCCAGTCGCGATCCTCCGGGTGGATGCGCGCGAGCGACTCGTCTAGCGTGAGGGGCTTGCCGGCGAGCGACGCGTCGCCCGCCATCACGTCGCAGGCGCCCTCGTCGAGGACCGAGCGCCCGGCCGCGACGTTCGTCTCCCAGGCGCCGACGAACCCGAAGGCGATGAGCGCCGAGGCGAGCGAGGGCGTGGCGGGTGTCGAGCCGTCGAACATGAGCGATGCTCCCGGGAGCGAAGCCGCATCGCGTTCCGGTTGAGGCCGGATGCGTCGGCGCCATCGCATCAAGCGGTATCATTCACTGAATTGAAAATGCAATCGACCAGATGCACGGGCGACGATCGCGCGACCGCACGTGAAACCTGGTCCTTCTGCAAATTCCGGTTCGGGTCAGGGTTCAGCGGTTGCGCCCGGGCCGGGCCATCCAATCCGAGCGGTTGCCGCGGCCGGCCGGCATCGCCTGGCCGACCTCGATCCGGGAAAGCTCGGCCGAGCGTGCCGCGATCCACCCGGTGTGCTCGGCCACCGGCGTCACCGCCGTGAACCCGCCGCAGGCGGTGCGGCGGCGGGCGTCCTGGCGCATCGCCCCGCTCGACCAGCTCACCACGCCGACGATCTGGTAGCCGCCGGGGCCGCCCGACAGGATCGGGCCGCCGGAATCGCCGAGGCAGGCGCCGGCGCCGGCGGTCTCGGCCATGCGGCGGCGGTCGGTGACGACGGTGACGCGGTTGGCGACCTGCAGCGACCCGATCGAGACGAGGTGCGCCTGGCGCAGGGTGCGGGCGGTGTTGCGGCGGTTCTCGGCGACGACGCCGAAGCCGGCGATGTCGACCGCGTCGCCGTTGCCGATCGAGCCGGCGCCGCGCGGATCGAGGGGCGCGTAGTCCGTGCCGAGCGGCTGCTCGAGCTTGAGCAGGGCGAGGTCGACGCCCGGCTGGTCCTCCGGCGTGGTGCCGGGGACGAATTCGGGATGCATTGAGGCGGCGATCACCGAGACGCGGCGCTGGCGGAAGCCGCGGTCGACCGCCACGATGCTGTAGCTGGCCGGCTGCATCACGCAATGGGCTGCGGTCAGCACGAGATCGGGCGCGATCAGCGTGCCCGAGCAGATCTCGCCCTGGGTGCTCTCGATCCGCACCACGAAGTTGCGCGTGCCGTTCGGGTCGCGGGTCACCTCGCCGTTGATCACGGCCGAAGCCGGTGCCGGCAGCGAGCCGAGGAGGCCGACGGACAGGCCGCCGAGCAGGGCGCCGCGGAGCACAGTGGCGAGCATCGTTCTCTCCGGGGGCCGAGGGCGCTCTCGGCAGGTGGGACTGAAGCCTAACGTAAAGCAATCCGTCGGCCAAGGTTCGGTTCCTCGGGGCCGGCGGGACCGCCGGCTCAGTGCCAGCGCGCCGTCCGGTCCCAGCCGGCGAGCGTGCGGTCGAGCCAGTCGCGCTGCGGCGCGACGCGGACGGCCTGGGTCAGGCCACCGCAGGCGCCGCCGATCCAGGCGGTGACGGCGACGACGCCCGCCGCGTCCGAGACCGGGCCGCCGGAATCGCCCTGGCAGCCGCCGGCGCGGCCCGCTGCCTTGAGCCAGACCAGGATGCGGCTCGGGCCGTAGGGCTCGATCACCGGCAGGGCGACGCTGCGGAGGGTGCCGGTCGAGCGCGGGTCGCCGGGCCGCTCGGCGCCGTAGCCGGCCAGCGTCAGCGTCTCGCCGGCCCGCGGGCTCGCGGTGCTGAACGTCGCCGGGGAAAAGCGCGGCGGCAGCGGCGTCGCCGTGCGCAGCAGCGCGAGGTCGATCGAGCGCCGCCGGCCGGCGATCGCCCCGGCATCGTAGCCCGGATGGACCGCCCGGGCCGCGACCTCGACGAGGACCGGCTGCCCGGACGCGTCGCGGAAATGGACGCGGTGCTCGAGGCCCGCGCCGGCGCAATGGCCGGCGGTGAGCACCGTGTCCGGCGCCACCACCACGGCGGAGCAGACCCCGCCCTTCGACGACAGCACCATCACCGCGCCCTCGGGCGTCGCCTCGGCGCCGCCGACCACGGCATGCGCCGGCCCGCCGGCCCACGCCAGGGTCGCGAGCCACGCCAGGCCGATCGCGGCCGGGCGGGGAACGCGCTGTCCGAACACCATCGAGACCCCTCGATCCACGCTTCATGGAGATGCGCGATGATGCCGATACGCGTGGCCGGCGCCGTCGTCGAGCCGGTGAGCGTGCCCGAGCTGCGCGGCTACCTGCGCCTCGACCCGGACGACGCCACCGAGGACGACCTGCTCGCCGGCCTGATCGCGGCCGCCCGCAGCGAGGTCGAGGCCGAGACCCGGCGCATCCTCGTGCCCGGCACCTGGCGGATGGTGCTGGACCGGCTGCCCGCGGACGGGCGCGTGCCGGTGCCGCTGAGCCCCCTCGTCGCCCTGGTGCGCGCCGGGTTCTCCGCGGCGGATGGCGGCATCGCCGAATTCGCCGCGGGCTCGGCGAGCCTCGCCGCCGACCGGATCGAGGCGCCGGGCCTGCTCTTCGCCGCGATCCCCGATGCGGCCGGGCGCGCCGTGCTGGTCGATCTCGTGGCCGGATACGGCGGCGACGGGCCTCCGATCCCGCCGCCGCTGAGGCTCGCCGTGCTGCGGCGGGCCGCCGCCCGGTACGAGCACCGCGGCGACGACGCCTTCTCGGACGGGGCCGACCTCGCGTCGGCGACCGCGCCGTTCCGCCGGCTGCGGCTGTGATCCGCGCCGCCGGACGCGCTCGCCCGAACCCGCTTCGCGATGTCCCGTACCCCGGAGGCCACCATGCCCGACACCGTTCCGCGGGCGATCGGCACGCGCCGGCGCCGGCTCGTGCTGGAGCTGCCGGTGGACGAGCCCGACGGGTTCGGCGGCATCCTCCGGCGCTACGTCGCCGGGCCGGTGCTGTGGGGGGCGATCGAGCCGGTCGGCGCCGTCGAGCGCCTCCGCGGCGGGCGCGACGACAGCGTCGCGACCCACCGCATCACCCTGCGGGGGCGCACCGGGCTCACGCCGGCGATGCGGCTCGCCGCCGGCCCGCGCCGCTTCGCCATCCGGACGATCGTCGATCCGGACGAGCGCGGCCGCGACCTCGTCTGCCACGTCGAGGCCCTGTCGGAGGCGAGCCCATGACCGACGCATCGCCCGGCACGGCCCTCGCCCCGCCGGCGCCGAGCCCGCTCCTCGCCCTGCGCGCGGCGCTCATCGCGCGGTTCTCCACCAATGCCGCGCTCGCCCGGCTGATGGGGGGCACGTTCCGGCTCTACGACGAGCCGCCTGCCGGCGCGCAGCCGGTCTACGCCCTGTTCGGCGACGCCGAGATCCGCGACGATTCCGTCGACGGCGCCGTCCGCCACCAGCACAGCCACGCGCTCGTGGTCTTCGCCCGGCCCGGCTCGGTCCGCACCGCGCTCGACGCCGCCGAGCGGATGTCGCTCCTCGTCGCCGATCCGGCCCTGGCGCTCACCGGCCACGCCCTCGTGACCCTGCGTGTCCAGGCCATCGCCACGCGGCGCGACGAGCGCACCGGCGAGGCCCGCGCCGTCCTCACGCTCCAGGCCGTCACCGAAAGGAACCCGACATGACCGCTCAGAAGGGGAAGGACCTGTTGGTCCGCGCCGGCAACGGCGCCGGCGGCTTCGTCGCGGTGGCGGGCCTGCGCGCCCGCCAGATCGCGTTCAACGCCGAGGCCATCGACGTCACCAACGCCGATTCCGCCGGGCGCTGGCGCGAGCTCCTCGCCGGTGCCGGCGCGCGCCGGGCCGCGATCTCGGGCTCCGGCGTGTTCCGCGACGAGGCCTCCGACCTGCGCCTGCGGCAGGTGTTCTTCGACGGGGTCATCGAGACCTTCCAGGTGGTGGTGCCCGCCTTCGGCACCCTCGAGGGGCCGTTCCAGATCACGGCGCTGGAATACCGCGGGGATCACGCCGGCGAGGTGACCTTCGACATGAGCCTGGAATCGGCCGGCGCCATCGCCTTCATCGCGCTCTGAGCCGGCACGGGCATCCCGACGCCGGTCGGCGAGCGCGACCGCGCGCCGCCGCCAGTGCGGCGGACGCCTTCGGCCGGTTCCGGTCGAAGGCCACCAAGACGAGCATCCCGACCTCGGGAAGCAAGCGCGACCGCGCGCCGCCGCCGGTGCGGCGGACGCCTTCGGCCGGTTCCGGTCGAAGGCCACCCAGGAGAACCCCTTCATGGTCAACCGCAGGCGCGGCGAGGTGCCGCTCGATCTCGGCGGCACCCGCTACACCCTCTGCCTGACGCTCGGCGCCCTGGCGGAACTCGAGGCCGCGCTGCAGGCGGGTGACCTCGTCGGCCTGGCCGAGCGCTTTTCCTCCGGCCGGCTCGCGGCGCGCGACCTGATCGCGCTGCTGGGCGCGGCGCTCCGGGGCGGCGGCCACGCCCTCGACGACGCGGCGGTCGCCGCCCTGCCGCTGGCCGGCGGCCTGGAGCCCCTCGCCGGCGCCCTCGGCGAGGCGCTCGTCGCCGCCTTCGGGGAACCGCCCGCGGACCCTTGAGCCCCACGGGCGGGAGCGCGCCGGGCCCGATGCCCGCCTTCCCGTGGGACGACGCGCTGGCGCTCGGGCTCGGGCGCCTGCGCTGGCGCCCGCGCGATTTCTGGCGTGCCACGCCGCGCGAGCTGCTCTCCGCCGCCGGTCTCCGCACCGGGGGCGGAGCGCTCGGCCGCGACGGGCTGGCGCGGCTGATCGCCGACCATCCGGACGCAACCTGACGCCGGTCCGCGTCGCTGGAGGCCACCATGGCGGAGACCGACCTCGACCGGGCGAACGCCGCCCGCATCAAGCAGCTCGACACCCTGGACAAGCTCGCCCAGCGCTTCGGGCAGAGCCTGTCGACGGCCCTGACCCGAAGCCTCAGCTCCGGGCGGCAGCTCGACGGGGTGCTCGGGTCGCTGGGCACGCGGCTCGCCGGGGCGGCGGTCCAGGCCGCGCTCAAGCCGGTCCGCACCGGCCTCATCGGCCTGGTCGACGGCCTGCTCGGCTCGAGCGTGGGGGCGGACGCGGCGTTCGCCCGCGGCGGCGTGCTTCAGGGCGGCCGGGTGCGGGCCTTCGCCGGCGGCGGGGTCGTCGCGGCGCCGACCTACTTCCCGATGAGCGGCGGCACCGGCCTGATGGGGGAGGCCGGCCCCGAGGCGATCCTGCCGCTGCGCCGCGGCCCCGACGGCCGCCTCGGGGTCGGCGCCGGATCGGGCGGCCGGCCCGTCGCGGTCACCGTCAACATCGCGACGCCGGACGCAACCTCGTTCCGCAAGTCCGAGGCGCAGGTGACCGCGAGCCTCGCCCGCGCCGTGGCGCGCGGCCAGCGGGCGCTATGATCGGAGGAGGACCGATGCCGGACGATTTCCACGAGGTGTCCTTTCCCCTCGACGTGGCGCTGCGCGGCAGCGGCGGCCCGAGCCGGCTGACCGAGATCGTCACGCTGGCCTCGGGGCGGGAGCACCGCAACAGCCGCTGGGCCGATTCGCGCCGGCGCTACGATGCCGGCTTCGGCATCCGCTCGCTCGACACGCTCCATGCGGTTCTGGGCTTCTTCGAGGAGCGGCGCGGGCGGCTCTACGGCTTCCGCTATCGCGACCGGGCCGATTTCCGCTCCGGGCCGCCGGGCCGGGTGCCGGCGCCGACCGACCAGCGCCTCGGCATCGGCGACGGCGCGACCGCCGCCTTCCCTCTGGCGAAGACCTACGGTGCCGGGCCGACGCCCTACCGGCGGACGATCGCCAAGCCGGTCGCGGGGAGCGTGCGGGTGGCGGTCGCCGGGATCGAGGTGGCGGCCGCGGGCTTCGCCTGCGATCCCGCGACCGGGCTGGTCGTGTTCGGCGCCGGCTCGGTGCCGGCGGCCGACGCCGTGATCACCGCGGGCTTCGCCTTCGACGTGCCGGTCCGGTTCGACACCGACGACCTCGTCGTCAACCTCGAAGCCTTCGCCGCGGGCGAGATCCCGAAGGTGCCGCTCGTCGAGATCGTGCCGTAGGGAGTTCGGAACCATGCGCGACCTGCCGCCCGCCTTCGCCGCCCACCGCGCCGGCGGGGTCACCACCCTCTGCCGATGCTGGGCCCTGCGCCGCCGCGACGGCGTCGCCCTCGGCTTCACCGACCACGACCGCGACCTCGCCGTGGCGGGCCTAACCTACGCTGCCCGCACCGGGCTGGAAGCGGCCGAAGCCGCGGCCGAGCTCGGCTTCGCCGTCTCCGGCGGCGACGTCTCCGGCGCGCTCGCGAGCCTCGGGCTGACCGAGGCCGACATCGCCGGCGGCCTCTACGACGGCGCCGGGATCGAGACCTGGCTGGTGGACTGGACCGACCCGGACACCCGCCTGCTGCTCGACGTCGGCACGCTCGGCGAGATCCGCCGGGCGGGCGACGCCTTCGTCGCGGAGGTGCGGGGCCTGGCCGACCGGCTCGACGCCGAGCGCGGCCGCAGCTACCGCGCCACTTGCGGCGCCGACCTCGGCGACGCCCGCTGCGGCGTCGACGTCGCGCGGTTCCGCACCGACGGCACGGTCGACGGCCTGCCGGAGCCCGGCACCCTGTCCGCGGCGGTCGCGGGCACCTTCGCCGACGGGCTGTTCAGCGGCGGCCGCCTGAGCTGGACCGCGGGCGCCAATGCCGGCCTGTCCGGCGACGTGCGCACGCATCTCGGCACCCTGATCGAGTTGTGGGAGGCGCCGCCGCGCGGCAGCGCGCCGGGCGACGCCTTCACCCTCGTCGCCGGCTGCGACAAGCGCCTCGCCACCTGCCGCGGCACCTTCGCGAACGCCCTGAACTTCCAGGGCTTCCCGCACATGCCGGGCAACGATTTCGTCGTGCGCTACGCCCCCGGCGCGGGTCCCGGCCTCGACGGCGGCTCGCTGTTCCGCTGAAAGGACGCCCCATGCGCGACCCGCTCGACGGTGCCGCGGTCGCGGCCGAGGCCCGGCTCTGGCTCGGCACGCCCTACCGGCACCAGGCCTCGCTGATCGGCGTCGGCTGCGACTGCCTCGGCCTGCTGCGCGGCGTCTGGCGCGGCCTTCTGGGCGACGAGCCCGAGGCGCCGCCGCCCTATTCCGGCACCTGGGCGGAATCGGCTGCCCCCGGCACCGACCCGCTGACGGAGGCCGCCGCCCGCCACCTCGTCCCGGTCGCGGCCGACCTCGCGCGCCACGGGCCGGCGCCGGGCGAGGTGCTGCTCTTCGCCTTCCGCGCGCACCTGCCCGCCCGCCACTGCGCCATCGCCACGCAGGCCGGGATGATCCACGCCCACGACCGCGCCGCGGTGACGGAGGTGGCCTTCACGCCGTGGTGGCGGCGGCACCTGGTCGGGGTGTTCCGTTTCCCGGGGGCGGGGTGAGGGCGTGGCGCGCGGGAAGTCTCCAGGAGCCGGTTCGCCTCGGAGTCTAGCCCTGTTCCTCCCCTGCAGAGAGGGGAGGGAAGCACTTGCGCTGCGATTTTCGATTGAAGCGCAATCCCATCGAGACTGAAGCCCCGGAGCCCGCCATGGCCACGCTGATCCTGTCCACGGCGGGCGCGGCGGTCGGGACCGCGCTCGGCGGGCCGATCGGGAGCGTGGTCGGGCGGGTGGCCGGCGCGGCGGCGGGGGCCGGGCTCGACGGCGCCCTGTTCGGGGCGGGGACGAGCCCGCGCTTCGTCGCCGGGCCGCGGCTGTCGGACGTCGCCGGCCTGTCCTCGACCGAGGGCAATCCGGTGCCGCGCGTCTACGGCCGGGCGAAGCTCGGCGGCACCCTGATCTGGGCGACGCGGCCGCTCGAGGTCGCCAACACGGCCGTCGAGCGGGCGTCCTCCCCGGCGAAGGGCGGCGGCGGGCAGAAGACCGTGCGGACGCGCTACGCCTACTTCGCCAACCTCGCGGTCGGCCTGTGCGAGGGCGAGATCGCCCTCGTCCGGCGGATCTGGGCGGACGGGATCGAGCTCGACCGCACCGCGATCACCTGCCGGGTCCATGCCGGCGCGGCCGACCAGGCGCCCGATCCGCTGATCGTCGCCAAGGAGGGCGCCGACGCGCCGGCCTATCGCGGCCTCGCCTACGTGGTGTTCGAGGGGCTGCCCCTGGCCGATTACGGCAACCGCATCCCGCAATTCGCCTTCGAGGTGGTGCGGCCGGTCAACGGCGTCGCGCCGCTGATCCGCGCGGTGAACCTGATCCCCGGCGCGTCCGAGTTCGGCCTCGACCCGATGCCGGTCACGGTCGATCTCGGCCTCGGCCGGACGCGGGCCGCCAACCGGTTCCAGCTCCAGGCGGCGACCGACGTGGTCGCGTCGCTCGACGCGCTGCAGGCGTTGTGCCCGAACCTCGCCCGCATCGCGGTGGTGGTGGCGTGGTTCGGCGACGACCTGCGCGCCGGGCACTGCACGGTCGCGCCCCGCGTCGAGATCCGCGACAAGGCGACCACCGGCGACGGCTGGCTCGTGGCCGGCCTCGACCGCACGCAGGTCGCGCCCGTCTCCGCCGCGCCGGACGGCACGCCGGCCTATGGCGGCACGCCCTCCGATGCCGGCCTCGGCCGCCTGATGGCGGAGCTGGCCCGGCGCGGCCTCGCGGTGGTGCTCTACCCGTTCGTGATGATGGACGTCGCCGCCGGCAACGCGCTGCCCGATCCCTACGCGCCCGGCAGCGTCGGCCAGCCGGCCTACCCCTGGCGCGGCCGCATCACCTGCGATCCCGCCCCCGGCCAGCCCGGCAGCCCGGACGGGACGGCGGCGGCCGAGGCGCAGGTGCTGGCCTACTTCGCCGGCGCGCAGGGCTATCGCCGGCAGGTGCTGCACTATGCCGACCTCGCGGCCGGCTGGGCGGCCGCCGGCACGCCGCTCTCCGGCTTCGTCCTCGCCAGCGAGCTCGTCGGCCTCACCCGCGTGCGCGGCGCGGGCGAGACCTGCCCGGCGGCAACGGCGCTGATCGACCTCGCCCGAACGGTGCGCCGGAGGCTCGGGCCGTCGGTGAAGCTCGTCTACGCCGCCGACTGGACCGAGTACGGCGCCCAGGTCCGCGACGGCGGCGCCAGCGTGCGCTTCCCCCTCGACGCGCTGTTTTCCGACCCGAGCATCGACGCGGTCGGGATCGACTATTATCCGCCGATCTCGGACTTTCGCGACACGCCCGCGCAGGCCGACCTCGCCGAGACCGACACGATCTACGACCGCGGCTTCCTCAAGGCCCGGCTCGGCGGCGGCGAGGCGTTCGACTGGTACTACGCCGACGACGAGGCCCGCGCCGCGCAGCGCCGCAGCCCGATCACCGACGGCGCCTACGGGAAGCCGTGGACGTTCCGGCCCAAGGACCTCGTCGGCTGGTGGTCGAGCGCGCACGTCGAGCGGGCGGGCGGGGTCGAGACCCGCGCCACGGCCTGGGTGCCGCGCGGGAAGCCGATCTGGCTCACCGAGATCGGCGTGCCGGCGGTCGACAAGGGCACCAACGGACCCAACGTCTTCCCCGACCCGAAATCCTCCGAGAGCGCCTTTCCGCCCGCCTCGCGCGGCCTGCGCGACGAGCTGATCCAGCTGCGCGGCCTGGAGGCGATCCTGTCGCGGTTCGATCCCGCCGCGGCGGGCTTCGCGGCCGCCGACAACCCGCTCTCGCCCGTCTACGGCGGGCCGATGGTCGACCCGGGCGCGGTCTTCGTCTGGGCCTGGGACGCGTGGCCCTACCCGGCCTTTCCCGACCAGGGCTCGGTCTGGGCCGATGCCGGCAACTGGCGGGTCGGCCACTGGATCACCGGCCGGATCGAGGGCTGCGACCTCGACCGGCTGATCGAGCGGATCCTGTCCGACCTCGGCGTCGCCGTGCCCGTCGCGATCGAGGCCGCCGCCTACCTCGACGGCGCGGTGATCGACCGGCCGCTCTCGGCCCGCGCCGCCCTGGAGCCGCTGGCGCAGCTCTACGGCCTCGACGTGTCGGCGGTCGCCGGCACCCTGCGGCTGCGCGGGCCGCGGCGCGAGGCGGCGGTGATCATCGCCGACGACGACCTCGTGCGCGTCTCCGAGGACGAGGCGCCGCTGCGCCGGGTGCGCGCCGAGGAGAGCGGCCTGCCGCGCTCGATCGAGATCGGCTTCACCGATTCCGAGAACCCGGACTATCGCCGCGCGTCCGCCGCCGCGATCCGGCCGGCCGGCGGCCGGCGGCGCGAGACCCGGATCGAGGCGGCGGTCGTCACCCGGCGCGAGACCGCAGAAAACCTTGCCGAGGCGCTCCTCGACCGGGCCATCGCGGGCCGCGACACCGCCGGGCTGACGCTCAGCCCGCGCCGCCTCGATCTCGAGCCCGGCGACCTGCTGGCGACGCCGGCCGGCCTCCAGCGCATCGTGCGCATCGACGACGGGCCGGCCGGCCGCCGGCTCGAGACCCGCGGCGTGCCGCTGCACGGGCCGGGCACGCGGCCGGCGCGCCGCGCGTCGACGACCCGGCCCGTCCGGCCTCCGCTGCTCGCCGGCGCCCCGTTCGCGCTCGCCCTCGACCTGCCCGCCGACCGCGGAACCCCGACCGCGCTGCAGTACCTGGCCGCGACCGCCGAGCCGTGGCCCGGTGCGCTGGCGATCTGGCGCTCGGACGGCGCGGGCGCGCCGCTGGCGCTCCACGGCACCGCCGACTACCCGGCCTGCCTCGGGCGGACGCTGACGGCGCTGCCCCCGGGGCCCCTCTGGCGTCTCGACCGCGCGACGCGCCTCGACGCGACCCTGCGCAACGCCGGCGCGCTCGGCAGCCTCGACCTGCCGGCGATGCTGGCCGGCGGCAACCTGTTCGCGGTGATCGCGCCGGACGGCAGCGTGGAGATGATCGCGGCGCAGGAGGCCGTGCTCGTCGGGCCCGAAACGTTCCGTCTCGGCCGGTTGCTGCGCGGGCTCGCCGGCAGCGAGGCGGCGGCCTCGCGCCCGGCCCCGGCCGGAAGCCTGATCGTGCGCCTCGACGACGGCGCGGTGATTCCCCTCGTCGACCGGCTCGACGAGGCCGGGCGCCGGTTCCGCTACCGGATCGGCCCGGCCTCGCGCGATCCCGGCGACCCGTGCTTCGTCGAGATCTTCGCCGCCGCCGGCCTCGCGGCGCTGGCGCCGTCGAGCCCGGTCCACCTCCGCGCCCGGCGCGAGCCCGGCGGCGTGCGCCTGTCGTGGATCCGCCGGGCGCGCCGCGACGCCGACAGCTGGGACGTCGCGGACATTCCCCTCGACGAGGCGGTGGAGGCCTACGCCGTCACCGTCTTCGCCGCCGACGGCCACGGGCTGCGCAGCCTCGCCGCCGCCGGGCCGAGCTTGCTCTACGCCGACGAGGCCGCGGATTTCGGCGGCCCGCAGGCGGTGCTCGACATCGCCGTCGCGCAGGTCGGGGCGGTGTTCGGGCCGGGCCCGGCCACCCGCGCGCGCGTCGCCGTGCGCCGGGGCTGACACCTCGATCCCTCGACGGAGCCCGCCGATGCCGGACACCACGCAGAACCTCGCGCTGCCGCTGATCGCGGCCAACCAGGCGCAGAAGCACGTCACCCACAACGAGGCCCTGGTGCAGCTCGACGCGCTGGTGCAGCTCGCCTGCCTCGACAAGGACCTCGCCGCGCCGCCGGCCGCCCCGGCCGAGGGCGACCGCTACCTTGTCGTCGCGGCCGCGCCCACCGGGGCCTGGGCCGGGCTGTCGGGCCAGGTCGCCTGCTTCCGGGACGGGGTCTGGGTCGGGCTCGCGCCCCGACCGGGCTGGCTCGCCTTCGTGGCCGACGAGGGCGACCTCTACATCTTCACCGGCAGCGCCTGGACGAGCTTCCGCGCCACCCTGGCGAGCCTCCAGAACCTCGCCCGCCTCGGGATCGGCACCGCGGCCGACGCCGTGAACCGGCTGGCGGTGAAGTCCGAGGCCGCTCTGCTCTCCTGGGACGACGCGACGCCGGGCTCGGGCAGCGTGCGGCTCACCCTCAACAAGCAGGCGGCGGCGCGCGATGCCGGCCTGGCGTTCCAGACCGGGTTCTCGACGCGGGCGCTGCTCGGCACCTTCGGCGCCGACGACGTGGCCCTGAAGGTGAGCCCGGACGGCGCGAGCTTCTCGACCGCGCTCTCGGTCTCGGCGGCGACCGGCCGGCTCGCCCTCGGGCGGATCGCCGGGCCGGTGGAGATCGGCACCCATGCCGGCGCGCTTCCCGACGCGCCGCCCCAGACGGTGCTGCGGGTCTCCGGCGCCGACGGGACGACGCCGCGGCTCGTCCTCGACGGATACGGCGCCAACGCCGCGGGACACCTCGCCTTCCGGGCCGCGGCCGGGAGCGCCGCCGCGCCGGCTGCCCTGCCGCCGGATGCCGCGATCGGGCAGCTCTCCGCATACGGCTACGGCGCCTCCGGCTACGCGTCGGCGCCGCGGGTGCAGGTCGCCTTCCTGGCCTCGGAGGCGTGGTCGGACGCGTCGCAGCCGACGCGGATCAGCCTGCGCACCACGCCGGCCGGCACCACGGCCACGGCCGAGGCGTTCGCCGTCGAGGCCAGCGGGGCGGTGCGCCTCGCGCCGCTGGCCGCCGACCCGACGACGGGGCTCGCGCAAGGGCAGCTCTACGCCGACAGCACCGCGACCGCGCTCAAGTGGTACACCGGCACGGGCTGGGCGCGGATCAGCAATTTCGCCAAGGCGGCGGCGACCACGAGCTTCGACAACTACGTCCCGGCCGGCGCCTGGACGAAGGTGCAGTTCAACATCGCCGACAGCAACGACCAGGGCGCGTTCGCGGCCGCGACGAACCGCTTCACCGCCCCCGAGGCCGGCCTCTATCGGGTCTCGGCCATGCTCACCTACAAGCGCAACAACGCGAGCGCGCCGACGGCCTTCGAGGTCCAGCTCTACCGGAACGGCGCCCCCGCCGGGCGCGGCCGCGCCGCCGCGACCGGTGCGCTGGTGGACGGGGTCACCGCCCTGTCGCTCGCCACGACCCTGAAGCTCGCGGCCGGCGACGGCGTCGAGGTCTGGGTGCGGTTCACGGGGGCCGACGGCTACGTGGCCGCGGCCGACGCGTCCTTCGGCGCGCAGCAGCTGGGCTGAGGCCGGGCGCCCGCCGCACCGACCGCCGTTCCCCGCCCCGGAGATCCCCATGAATCTCACCCTTATCGGCGAGGCGTGCCTCATCGCGCGCGAGGGACGGCGGCTGACGGCCTACCGCGATTCCGTCGGCGTCTGGACCATCGGCGTCGGCCACACCTCCGCGGCGGGGCGCCCCCGCGTCGTCCCCGGCCTCGCGATCACCGCGGCCGAGTGCGACGCGATCTTCGCGCGCGACGTCGCGACCTACGTCGCCGCGGTCCGCGACGGCCTGACGGCGGCGGTCGGGCCGCACGCCTTCGATGCCCTCGTCTCGCTCTGCTACAACATCGGCCCGGCGGCCTTCGCCGGCTCGACCGTCCTGAGACGGATCAACGCCGGCGACGCGGCCGGTGCCGCCGACGCGCTGCTGCTGTGCCGCAAGCCCGCGGCGATCCTGCCCCGCCGCCGCGCCGAGGCCGAGCAGCTCGTCACCGCCTACGCCGTCGCCCTGCCGCGCCCGACCGTGAACGCCGCGCGGCTCCGGATCGCGGCCCCCGTCGCCGCGGTCACGGACCCGGGCGTCGCGACCCCGGTCCTGGTGCCGACCGTGCCGCGGCCGGGTCGGCTCGCGCGGCTGCGGCACCGAATCGAGGCCTGGCTCGCCGCGGCCGCCGCGCCGGCGAAGGCCCGGGCCTGATCCGCCGCGCCCGATCCCAGATCCCGTGCCGGCCGGGTCCAGCCGCGCAACCCCAGCCGAAGGATTCGACCATGTCCCGCTTCTCCGCGGCGCCGGCGCTCGCCGGTGCCCTCTCGATCGGCCTCGCGGCCCCGCCCGCCCTCGCCGCGGCGGGGGGCGCCGTCGTGCTGCCCTGGGGCGACTGGATCGTCGGCTTCGCCACGACGGCGCAGGCGGTGCTGACGCCGCTCCTCGTCGCCCTGGCGACCGGGCTGATCGCCCGGTTCGCGCCGCTGCTCGGCTACGTCCTGTCGAAGTCCGTCGTGGAGGGCATGGTCCGCCGGGTCACCGACTACGCGCTCAACGCGGTGGCCGGCGCCGCCAAGGGGCAGGTGCTCACCGTGCCGGTCGGCTCGGCCGTCATCGCCGCGGCGGTGCAGCGGGCGTCCGACCAGGTGCCGGGCTTCGTCGTGAAGGCCGCCGGAGGCCTGCCCGGCATCGCCGAGAAGGTGTTCCGCCGCCTCGCGTTGGAAGACCGCGCGACCGCCGCCAACACGCTCGCGCCGGCCCTCGCCGCCGCCGGCCTCGCGGCGCGATAGCGCCGGAGCGACGGCCCCGTCCGCGGCCGGGACGCCCGTGCGGGTGCTCGAACGACACGCTGGCATCCGCGGAGGGACGGCATGGACGCGACACCACGAAGCCCGGCGGAGCGCGACCCCGCCTGCCGCCGGGCGGCCCTCGCGGCGATCGGCGAGGGCGTCGGCCGGGTGCTGCCGCCCCCCGACGACGGCCTCGGCGAGACCCTGATCCGCCGCGCCTACGCCGAGCGGGCCGCGACCGAGCCGGACGAGGACCGGCTGGTCGTCCGGTTCGGCACCGAGTGGCGCAGCTTCATCCGGCACCAGACGCCGGACCGCCTCGCCGCCCTCGACGCGGTGATCGACGACCGGATCGAGCGGCGGGCGCTGGCCCGGTACTACCGGCGGATGAAGCATGCGGCGGTCGCCGTCGCCGTCACGGCCTTCGCGCTGGCGCAGTTCGGGATCGACCGGCTGCCGCTCGTCCGCCAGATCTGGCGGCTGTTCCGGGGAGATCTGCGATGAGCGCCGCCCTCGACCGCTGGCTCACCCGGCTCTACCACGCGGTCGGCGGGAGCCTGTTCCTCGCGCTGTGCGCCTTCGTCTCCTACACCGCCGGCGACTGGCACGGGCCCTACCGCGTCCGCTCGACGGACCTGCTGACGCCCGAGGTCGCGCCCGGCGGCGCCCTGCGCCAGACGCGGGTGATCGCCTACGGCGCCGAATGCGCGCTGCACGTCACGTGGCGCCTGCAGAGCTTCGGCGCCGACGGGCGCCGGGTGATGCTCCCCGAGATCGCCTTCGATGCGCCGCCCTGGGACCGCGACGGCCGGCCCCAGACCATCGAGACCGAGATCCCGGCCGACTTCCCCTGCGGCCCCGCGATCCTGGTCGAGAGCCCGTCGGCCGCCTGCAACTGGCTTCAGCGCACCGTCTTCCGCCAGCGCCAGCCGGACGCGATCCCCCCCTTCCGGGTGACCTGCGGCGGGGTCACAGGTCCAGCATTCCGGGCGACGGCGCGTGCACCGTGAAGGCTGCCCCCTCGTGAACCCAGCTGCCGCCGGCCTGGGCCTTCTCGAAGGCCGCCGTCTCGGCGGTGCCGGCCGTGTAGTGGTGCTCGCCGGTCGCGGTGTCGAGGAAGCGCTGCACCGTCAGCGCGTCGGCGCCGGCCAGCGCCGGGTCGGCATAGGCCTGGAACGCCACGCCCTCGTCGTGGAAGCTCGGCATCATCGCGTCGATGTGGGCGCGCTCCGTGGGGCTCGCCGTATAGAAGTGCTCGCCCGTCCGCGTATCGACGAAGCGGAACACGTCCACCGTGTCCGCACTCGCGGCGGGCGCCATCCAGGCCACGCCCTCCGCGGTGTAGGACGGCAGGTTCTGCGCGACGTAGGCCCGTTCGCTCGCGCTCGTCGTGTAGAGGTCGTCGCCGGTGCTCGCGTCGCGGAAGTGGAAGGTGTCGCTCGGCGACGCCGCGGTCGGCGCGCTCGCATAGGCCCGGATGTAATCGATCGTCATCTGCGCCGACGCCGCGTCCGGGTCGCCGGCCCAGGCCCCGCCGACGGCGAGGTTGGCGATCAGGTACATCGGCTTGTTGAGATCGGCCGGCGTGGCGGCCTGGAAGGTCGGGTGCCCGTCGTAGTACCAGGTGATGGTGTCGGGCTCCCAGTCGACGCCGTAGGTGTGGAAGCCCGACGTCATGTCCGGCACGGCGACGTTCGCCTCGTCCAGGTAATGCGTCGCGTCGACCCGCTGGCTGCCCGAGACCTGGCTGTGGACGGTGTTGCGCAGGGTGTTCGGGTCGCCGCCGACCATCTCCATCACGTCGAGCTCCGGCGGCCAGCTCCCGTCCGCGGGCAGCATCCAGAACGCCGGCCACATGCCGTGGGCCGCGGGGAGCTGCGCGCGGATCTCGAAGTAGCCGTAGGTCTGGCTGAAGCTGTGGTAGGTGTTGATCATCCCCGACGTGTAGGTCTGCCCCTCGATCGAACCCTGGATGTCGGGGGCGGCCGGCGCGGCGGAGATCGTCAGCGCGCCGTCGGAGACCTGGAACGGGTCGGGCAGGCCGGCCGTGCCGCCCGCGGCGCCGTCCGCGCCGGCGACGTAATATTGCAATTCATCGTTGTATGGCATCGTCCCGGTCGCGCGGACCTTCGTCGACCATTGCGGCGCCCCGACCGTGTCGAGGCCCGTCGTGCCGTTCCACGGCGTGAACGCGTCGAACTCCTCGGCGAAGGTCAGCGTCGCGGTCTGCGACAGGTGGTTCGGATCGATCGCCATGACGGGTCCCGCCTCACGCGGGCGGCCGAAGCCGCCGCGCATGATGAATACAACTCAAAATAGAATAATCGGTTTACAAACTTGGTTCCGCGGTGCGCTGGGTCGTTTGCGGTCTTCGGCCGCCGCTTCGGGCGCCATCTGCGTCTTCGTTGGGCGGGTTCGCGTATAAACTACCGACGGCCTCGGCGTTCGACAGTCGTCGCGCGTGGCCTCTTCGTCGCCGATCCTCGCTCCGTCCGGCGGCGGCCGGACGCGCATCCCCGTGGATCGCACGGGGCGCGATGGAACCGCTGCGGTTCTCGGCCGTAACGCTTCGCAGCTTCCCACGGACCTTCGATGAGACCCGCCGCCGCCCGAGCCACCCTCCGCCCGCACGGCCCCGGCCATGGGTCCGCGGCCGGCGGCATTCAGGGCGCATTCAGTGCCTCGGGCCGACAGTCCCTCCCCATGCGCTACCCCCTCGCCCTCGCAGCGATCTGCCTGACCGCCGCGGCCCTTGCGGCGGGCGGCCTCGGCATATCGGCGGAGGAGACCCGCGAGGCGGCCCCGGCCGTCGCCGCGCCCGGCCCGCCGCAGCTGCGGGTCGAGGAGTGCCTGTCGCCCGCCGACATGCGCGAGGAGGTGTCCGAGCGCCGGGTGATCGCGCCGGTGACGGCGATCAAGGCCGCGCGCACGGTGATCCCGCGGGCCGAGATCCAGCGGGCGAGCCTGTGCCGCCACGCCGACGGCCTCGTCTACATGCTGACCGCCTTGCGTCGGGACGGCCACTTCGTGCACGTGATGGTCGACGCCAAGACCGGCCAGGTGGCGGGCCAGTACTGACGGCCGGGAAGGCCGTCGCTCGAGGGAGGGTGATCCGTGCGTCTGCTCGTGGTCGAGGATGACCGGGACATCAACCGGCAGGTGGTCAGCGCGCTGGAGGAGGCGGGCTACGTCGCCGACAAGGCCTTCGACGGCGAGGAGGGCGGCTACCTCGGCGAGAGCGAGCCCTACGACGCGATCATCCTCGACATGGGGCTGCCCAAGGCCGACGGCGTCAGCGTCCTGCAGAAGTGGCGCCGCGCCGGGATCAAGACCCCCGTCATCATCCTCACCGCGCGCGACCGCTGGTCCGACAAGGTCGACGGGTTCGATGCCGGCGCCGACGACTACGTTACCAAACCGTTCCACATGGAGGAGCTGATGGCGCGCGTCCGCGCGCTGCTCCGCCGCGCCGCCGGCCACGCCACCAGCCAGATCGCCTGCGGCCCCGTCACCCTCGACACCCGCTCGGGGCGGGTGTTCGTCGACGGCAACCCGATCAAGCTGACGAGCCACGAATACCGGCTGCTCTCCTACCTGATGCACCACACCGGCCGCGTCGTCTCCCGCGCCGAGCTGACCGAGCATCTCTACGACCAGGATTTCGACCGCGATTCGAACACCATCGAGGTGTTCGTCGGCCGCCTGCGGAAGAAGCTCGCGGTGGACCTGATCCAGACGGTGCGCGGGCTGGGCTACCTGGTCGACCCGAGCCAGCCGCCGGCACGGGTGTGACGGAGCGGGCTACGACCGAGCGCGACCGTCATGTCGGCTCGAGGGGAAGCCTTCCCGCCGAGCCGGATCACGGTATCCCACCCGGCGGTCGGTCCCGCCGCCCGTGCCGCAGCATGCGCCACCCATGAACGCCGTCCTCAGCCTGTTCTCGCTCCGCCGTCGCTCGATCGCCGTGCGGCTCGCCGTCTCGGCGCTGCTCGCCAGCTCCGCGATCCTGCTGATCGCCGCCTGGATCCTGACGACGCTGTATCGCGAGACCACGGAGCGGGCCTTCGACAGCCGGCTGCTGGTCTTCGCCAACAACCTCGCCACCGACCTCGTCACCCCGAGCGACACCGAGAGCCGGGCCTTCACGCTCGGCGACCCCCGCTTCGACCTGCCGCTGTCGGGCTGGTACTGGCAGGTCGGCAAGCCCGACGCCCGGCCGCGGGACCTGCGCACCTCGCGCTCCCTGGTCGGCGTGCCGTTGAAGCCGGCCACCGATCCCGACGGCAAGGCGGGGGTCGGGCAGATCCGCCAGGGCTACGGGCGGGCGCAGGACGACCGGCTGCTCCGCATCATCGAGCGCGACGTCGACCTCGGCGAGGACGGGCGCTACACCGTGCGCGTCGCCGGCCCCGCCGACGAGATCGTCAACGACGTCGAGCGCTTCCGCAATTCCCTGTTCATGACCTTCGGCCTGCTCGGCCTGTCGCTCGCGCTGACGACCCTGCTGCAGATCCGCTTCGGCCTGGCGCCGCTGAAGAAGATGCGCGCGGCCTTGGGCGCGATCCGGCGCGGCGAGGCCGACCGGATCACCGGCACCTATCCGCGCGACATCGCCCCGCTCACCGGCGAGGTGAACCTCCTGATCGAGACCAACCGCGAGATCCTGGAGCGCGCCCGCACCCAGGTCGGCAACCTCGCCCACGCGCTCAAGACGCCGCTCTCGATCATCGTCAACGAGGTCGGCGCCTCCGACGCCCCGGCCGACCTCGCCGAGAAGATCCGCGAGCAGGCGGCGGTGATGCGCGACCAGGTGAACTACCACCTCGACCGGGCGCGCGCCGCCGCGCTCGCCGGCACGCTCGGGACCTCGACCGACGTCGAGCCGGCGCTCGCCGGCCTGGTGCGGACCTTCGGGAAGATCTATCGCGACAAGGACATCGCCTACGAGGTCCATGTGCCGCCGGGCCTGCGCTTCCGCGGCGAGCGTCAGGATTTCGAGGAGATGGTCGGCAACCTCGTCGACAACGCCTCGAAATGGGCGGCCGGCCGCGTCGCGATCCGGGCCGAGGCGGTGGATGCCCACGATTATCCCCACCTTCTCGTGGCGATCGAGGACGACGGCCCCGGCCTGCCGGAGGAGGCGCGCTCGGCGGTGCTCGGGCGCGGGCGGCGGATGGACGAATCGAAGCCCGGCTCCGGCCTCGGCCTCTCGATCGTCGCCGACCTCGCCACGCTCTATCGCGGCCGCTTCCGCCTCGAGCAGGCGGCGCTCGGCGGCCTGCGCGCCGTGCTCGAGGTGCCGGGCGACGTGCCCAAGGGCGCCGCCGGGCATTGAGCCCTGCGGCCGTGGCGGCGGCCGCCCCCGCCCCGTCGCTCCCGTCCCGTCGCCCTTGCCCTGTTTGCTCTCGTCCCGTCCGCCCTTGTCATCGCGAAAAACTTGCGTGACACCGTGACGCCGAGGGCGGGCATCGTGCCGCCCGTGCCCGCTCTCTACCATCGGCGGCACGGCCATTCGGCTCCAGCGGGGGCCGTCTTATCAATCGAAGGGATGGAGCGGCCGCGGCCTCGCCTTGCGCGAACCGGGACCGCTTCGAAGGTGCGATGACGGCGATCTGGTTCATTCTGGCGGGCATGACCGCCGCGGCCGTCCTGGCCCTGCTCTGGCCGATGTCGCGCCGCGTCGCCATCGTCCCCGATGCGGCCGGCACCGTCACCGAGACAGCGTTCTACGAGGACCAGCTCGCCGAGATCGAGCGCGACCTCGATCGTGGGCTGATCGCCCCGGCGGAGGCGGAATCCGCCCGCACCGAGGCCGCCCGCCGGCTCCTGCGCGCGAGCCGCGCGCCGGGCCCCGGAGAGGCGAGCGTGGCCGAGCCGCGCCTGCGCCAGCGCCGCGCGGCCTCGGCCTTCGCGCTCTCGACGATCCCCCTGGTCGCCCTGCTCGCCTACGGCCTCTACGGCTCGCCCGACCTGCCGGCCCAGACGCCGGCCGACCGCCAGGCGG
Source organism: Methylobacterium sp. E-016 (assembly GCF_022829745.1). Taxonomy (NCBI): domain Bacteria; kingdom Pseudomonadati; phylum Pseudomonadota; class Alphaproteobacteria; order Hyphomicrobiales; family Methylobacteriaceae; genus Methylobacterium; species Methylobacterium sp. E-016. The sequence goes on along the minus strand of NZ_JAKSYF010000079.1, from coordinate 29,406 downwards.
TGCAGTCGGGCGCGCAGGACCTGATGAAGGCCGTCGGCCAGATCGAGGCGCGGCTGGCCGCCGACCCGAACGACGCGCGGGGCTGGGCCGTGCTGGCGCCGGTCTACATGCGGCTCGGGCGGTTCGAGGATGCCGCGCGGGCCTACGCGGCGATCGTCCGGATCAAGGGCGAGACCGCCGAATCCCTGTCCGACTGGGGCGAGGCGATGGTGGCGGCCGGCAACGGCATCGTGCCCGAGGAGGCCAAGGCCGCCCTCACCCGCGCCCTCGCCCTCGACCCGAAGGCGCCCAAGCCCCACTTCTACCTCGCCCGTGCCGCCGAGCAGAACGGCGACACGGCCGAAGCGATCCGCCAGCTCACCGCCCTGAACGACACGAGCCCGGCCGACGCGCCCTGGCTCGGGCTGGTGCGCGAGAACCTGGCGCGGCTCAAGGGCGAGCCCGCACCGCAATTGTCCGGGACGCCGTCGAAGTCCGCCCCCGGGCTGCCGCCCGAGCAGCGCGCCGCGATCCAGGGCATGGTCGACGGCCTCGACGAGCGGCTCGCGGCCAAGGGCGGCAGCGCCGACGAGTGGCTGCGGCTCGCCCGCTCCCGCGGCGTGCTCGGCGAGCCCGAGCGGGCGCAGGCGGTGCTGGAACGCGCCCGCGTCGCGCTGAAGTCCGATCCCGCGGCGCTCGCGAGCCTGGAAGCGGGCGCGCGCGACCTCGGCCTGTCCGGCAGGCCGGCCGACGGCATGGCGCGCGATGGGCACAGCGCCGCGCCTCCGGCCGCCCTGAACGCCACGACACCCGAATCCCGCGCCGAGACCGAATCTGCGGCCGCCGCGGTGTCGGCGATGCCGCCGGCCGAGCGCGACGCCGCGATCCGCGGCATGGTCGCCGGCCTCGATCGCCGGCTCGCGGCCAAGGGCGGCAGCGTCGACGAGTGGCAGCGCCTGGCGCGCTCCTACAGCGCCCTCGGCGATCCCGAGCAGGCCGGCAAGGTCCTGAGCCGCGCGCGGATGGCGCTCGCCGCCGACCCGGGCGCGGCCGAGAAGCTCGACACCCTGGCCAAGGAGCTCGGCCTACCGGTCCGCCCCTGACGATCTGTCCCGGCACGGGCGACTTGACCCGGGACGCGTCGCGTCCGACATCCGAGGGACAAGAATGAGGACGGTCCCGCACCGGGCCGACCTCCGTGAGGTCGGCACCGGGGCCGGACCAACCCGCCGGGGACGGACCCACTGTGACGCGCAAGAGCCGCCGCCTGATCCTAATCGCCGCCTGCGGCGCCGTCCTGGCGCTCGCCGTCGGGCTCATCCTGTCGGCGATGAGCGGCTCGATCGTGTTCTTCCGCTCCCCCAGCGAGGTGGCGGCACAGGGCGTCGGGCCGGGCACGCGCTTCCGCCTCGGCGGCCTGGTCAAGGACGGCTCGCTCCAGCGCGGGCCGAACCAGACGGTGGACTTCGCCGTGACCGACACCAACGCCACCGTCCAGGTCCAGTATACCGGCCTTCTGCCCGACCTGTTCCGCGAGGGGCAGGGCGTGGTCGCCGAGGGGACGCTCGAGCCGGGCGGCATCTTCCGCGCCGACACCGTGCTGGCCAAGCACGACGAATCCTACATGCCGCGCGAGGTCGCCGACGCGCTCAAGGCGCAGGGGCGCTGGCAGGAGGGCGGCAAGGACGGCAAGGGCTCCGTGAGAATGGACCCGCCGAAGGCCGCCGACGCCGCGCCCCCGAACCTCGGACCGCGCACCGAGCGCTGAAACCGATGTCCGAACGCCGAAAACCGATGTCATTGACTCGAGGAACCGCCGCTTGATCGTCGAGGTCGGACATTTCGCGTTGGCGCTCGCGCTGGCGCTCTCCCTGGTCCAGTCGGTGATGCCGATCTGGGCCGCCCGCTCGGGCGACGCCGCCCTGCGGCAGGTGGCGACGCCGGCCGCGCTCGGCGCCTTCGCCTGCGTGCTGTTCGCGTTCGCCGCGCTGACCTACGCCCACGCCACGTCCGACTTCTCGGTCCAGAACGTAGTCGAGAACTCGCACACGACGAAGCCGTTCATCTACAAGCTCTCCGGCGTCTGGGGGAACCACGAGGGCTCGATGCTCCTCTGGATCCTGATCCTCACCCTGTTCGGCGCGATGGTGTCGGTGGCGCGGGACTCGGTGCCGCCGGTGCTGCGGGCCAACACCCTGGCGGTGCAGGGCTTCATCACCTTCGTCTTCGTGCTGTTCGTGATCACCACCTCGAACCCGTTCACGCGGGCGGTGCCGGCGCCGGTGGAGGGCAACGACCTCAACCCGCTGCTGCAGGATTTCGGCCTCGCGGTGCATCCGCCGCTGCTCTACGTCGGCTATGTCGGCTTCTCGATTACCTTCGCCTTCGCCATCGCCGCGCTGATCGACGGGCGCATCGACGCCGTCTGGGCCCGCGCCGTGCGCCCGTGGACGCTGACCGCCTGGAGCTTCCTGACGCTCGGCATCGCGATGGGCAGCTACTGGGCCTATTACGAGCTCGGCTGGGGCGGCTGGTGGTTCTGGGACCCGGTCGAGAACGCCTCGCTGATGCCGTGGATCGCCGGCACGGCGCTCCTGCACTCGACCGTGGTGATGGAGAAGCGCGACGCGCTGAAGGTCTGGACGGTCCTGCTCGCGATCCTCACCTTCTCGCTCTCGCTGCTCGGCACCTTCATCGTGCGCTCGGGCGTGCTCACCTCGGTGCATTCCTTCGCCACCGACCCGACCCGCGGCATCTTCATCCTCGCGATCCTGATCCTGTTCATCGGCGGCTCGCTGACGCTGTTCGCGTGGCGCGCCCCGATGCTGCGGCAGGGCGGCCTGTTCGCGCCGATCTCGCGCGAGGGCGCGCTGGTGATGAACAACCTGTTCCTGGTGGCCGCCTGCGCCACCGTGCTGGTCGGCACGCTCTACCCGCTGCTGCTCGAGATGCTGACGGCGGAGAAGATCTCGGTCGGGCCGCCGTTCTTCAACTACACCTTCGTGCCGCTGGCGATCCCGCTGCTGCTGATCGTGCCGTTCGGGCAGACGCTGGCCTGGAAGCGCGGCGACGCGCTCGCCGCCTCGCAGCGCCTGTTCGCCGCGCTGGGCCTCGCCCTGGCGATCGGCCTCGGCACCCTGGCCTGGACCTGGGGCGGCCCGGCGATGGCGCCCGTCGGCGTGGGACTGGGCGCCTACCTCATCGTCGGCTCCGTCCTGGAGATCGTCTCGCGGGCCCGCGGATACGGCAGCAGCCGCACCCGCGCGGTCGGCATGGTCTGGCGCCGGGCGCTCGGCCTGCCGCGCTCGGCCTGGGGCACGGCCATCGCCCATGCCGGCGTCGGCGTGGTGGTGCTCGGCATCGCGGCGCAGGGCTGGGCCACCGAGGGCCTCGCCACCCTGAAGCCCGGCCAGACGCTGGCCACCGGCCCCTACGTCGCGACGCTCGATCGCGTCGCGCCGCGCCCCGGCCCGAACTACGAGGAGGTCGCGGCCTTCCTCACCATCCGCAACAAGGCCGGCGACGAGATCGGCCGGGTCGACACCGGCAAGCGCTTCTACCCGAGCCGCAAGATGACGGTGACGGAATCTGGCCTGCTCACCCGCGGCGTGAGCCAGGTCTATGCCAGCCTCGGCGAGATCGCGCCCGACGGCAGCATCGGCCTGAGGCTGTACTACAAGCCGCTGGTGCTGCTGATCTGGCTCGGCGCTGTGGTGATGGCCCTCGGCGGCGGCCTGTCGCTGACCGACCGGCGCATGCGCGTCGGGGCGCCCGCTCGCGCCAAGCTCAAGCCGGTTCCCCCGCACGCGGTCCCGGCCGAATGAGCCCCGCGCGCGCGCTCCGCCGCGTCCTGCTCGCCGGCCTCGTGCTCGGGGGGGCGACCGCGGCCCGAGCCGTGCAGCCGGACGAGGTGCTGAAGGACCCCGCCCTCGAGCATCGCGCGCGGGACATCTCGTCGGGCCTGCGCTGCCTGGTTTGCCAGAACCAGTCGATCGACGATTCGGATGCGCCGCTGGCCAAGGATCTGCGGCTGATCGTGCGCGAGCGGCTCAAGGCCGGCGACACCAACCAGGGCGTCGAGGATTACGTGGTGAACCGCTACGGCGAGTTCGTGCTGCTGCGCCCGGTCTTGGCCCTGCACACCGTCCTGCTGTGGCTGACGCCCCTGCTCGCGGTGCTGCTCGGCGGCTTCGGCATCTGGCGCCTGTCGCGCCGGAAGGCGCCGGCGCCGGAGCGCGGCCTGTCCGCCGCCGAGGAGGCCGACGTCGCGGCGCTGCTCCGCCGGGAGTGATCCGCGCGCCGTAGCGTCTCCCGAACGTCCGGCCCATGATGCACGCTGGCGGATTCGAGACGACGCGTCCGAAACGGCACGAGTCTTGGATCCGCCTTTCGCGAGAAGAACCCGCGAAGGGGAACGCGCATGGCCACGGCGACTCTCACCATCTCGAGCCGGAACTACTCGTCGTGGTCGCTTCGCGGCTGGCTGATCTGCAAGATGGCCGGTCTCGACTTCGAGACCGAGGTGCTGCCCGGCGGCGACGAGACCTCCCGCGCCGAGCTCCTCCACCTGTCGCCCTCGTTCCTCGTGCCCCGCCTGCACCACGAGGGCATCGTGGTGTGGGACACGCTGGCGATCGCGCAATACCTCAACGAGACCTTCCCCGAAGCCGGCTTCCTGCCGAAGGACGCCGCCGCGCGGGCGCATTGCCGCTCGATCAGCGGCGAGATGCATGGCGGGTTCATCAACCTGCGCTCGGCCCTGCCGATGAACCTAAAGGCCTTCCACCCGCGCTTCCGGGTGTTCAACGGCGCCAGGGGCGACATCGAGCGCATCGTCACGATCTTCGACGATTGCCTCGCCCGCTACGAGGGCCCGTTCCTGTTCGGCGAGCGCCCGACGCTGGCCGACGCGATGTACGCCCCGGTCTGCACCCGCTTCCGCACCTACGACGTGACCCTGCCGCCGCGCGCCACCGCCTACCGCGACGCGATCCTGCACTGGCCGCTGATGGTCGAGTGGGCGGAGGCCGCCGCCGAGGAGCCGGAGGAGATCGAAGAGCTCGACATGGAGTTCTGAGGACGGGCTTCTTCCCTCCCCCGCAGAGGGGGAGGGAAGGTCGCGCGCGAACCTGCCGAAGTGCCTAACCCTTCGGCCAGGCCCGGATGTCGACGAAGCGGCCCGCCACCGCCGCCGCCGCAGCCATGGCCGGGGAGACGAGGTGGGTGCGGCCGCGATGGCCCTGGCGGCCCTCGAAGTTGCGGTTCGAGGTCGAGGCGCAGCGCTCGTTTGGGCTGAGGCGGTCGGCGTTCATGCCGAGGCACATCGAGCAGCCCGGCTCGCGCCAGTCGAAGCCGGCGGCCTTCAGCACCGCGTCGATCCCCTCGGCCTCGGCCTGTGCCTTCACCAGCCCGGAGCCCGGCACCACCATCGCCGAGACGCCCGCGTGGACCTTCTGGCCCGCGACCATCTTGGCGACGATGCGCAGGTCCTCGATCCGGCCGTTGGTGCAGGAGCCGATGAACACCCGGTCGAGGGTGATGTCGGTGATCTTGGTGCCCGGCGTCAGCCCCATGTAGGACAGCGCCTTCTCCTTCGAGGCGCGCTTGTTCTCGTCGAGGATCGTCGCCGGATCGGGCACCGAGCCCAGCACCGAGATCACGTCCTCGGGGCTCGTGCCCCAGCTCACGATCGGCGGCAGGCTCGCGGCGTCGAGCCGGACCTCGCGATCGAAATGCGCGCCCTCGTCGCTGACGAGGCTCTCCCAATAGGCGCGGGCCCGTGCGAAGGCCTCGCCCTTCGGCGCCATCGGCCGGCCCTCGCAATAGGCGTAGGTCGTGGCGTCGGGCGCGACGAGGCCGGCGCGCGCGCCGCCCTCGATCGACATGTTGCAGATCGTCATCCGGCCTTCCATCGACAGCGCGCGGATCGCCTCGCCCGCATATTCGATGACGTGGCCGGTGCCGCCGGCGGTGCCGATCTCGCCGATGATCGCGAGCACGATGTCCTTGGCGCTGACGCCGGCCGGCAGCGCGCCGTCGACGGTGACGCGCATGTTCTTGGCCTTCTTCTGCAGCAGCGTCTGCGTGGCGAGCACGTGCTCGACCTCCGAGGTGCCGATGCCGTGGGCCAGCGCCCCGAACGCGCCATGCGTCGAGGTGTGGCTGTCGCCGCAGACGATGGTCTGGCCGGGCAGGGTGAAGCCCTGCTCGGGGCCGATGATGTGGACGATGCCCTGGCGGCGATCGAGCGCGTCGTAGAACTCGATGCCGAAATCCTGGACGTTCTGCGCCAGCGCCTCGAGCTGGATCCGGCTCTCCGGGTCCTCGATGCCCTTGGAGCGGTCCGAGGTCTGGACGTTGTGGTCGACCACCGCCAGCGTCTTCTCCGGGGCGCGCACCGTGCGGCCGGCCACGCGCAGGCCCTCGAAGGCCTGCGGGCTCGTGACCTCGTGGACGAGGTGCCGGTCGATGTAGAGCAGCGTCGAGCCGTCGGCCTCGACGTCGACGACGTGGTCGTCCCAGATCTTGTCGTAGAGGGTGCGCGGGCTCGTCATGGCTCTGGTCGCTTCGCGGCGTGTCTGTGGCCGGCCTCTAGCCGGCGCGGAGGTCTTTAGTAAGGTTCGAAACGCGATTTCGGAAGTGCTCGCCGGCCGGCCGCCGCAAATGGCTGACCGGCATCGGCTGCAGGGGGGGCGGCCGGCCGCCTCCGGTCACGGCCGCCAGAACGGCTTGTCGGCCTCCGCGCGAACGGCACGGCGGTCGAGGCCGGCGTCGCGCAGCTGGTCGTCCCGCAGGCCGGCGAGCTCGCGGCGCGCCCGGTGGCGCCGGATCCAGGTCCGCACCACGGACGGATCGAGACCGAAGATCCGCCAGCGGTCGGAGGCGGATGGCGACTGGGGTAGGGATGTGGCGGCGGGCATGATCAGCGGTCCGAAGCGGGGAGGGGAAAGCGATCCGGCCGGGATTGCCCGGGCAGGATTGAACCGATACGAATCTCGGTTCAATATGTTTATTGGCCTCGGATCAATTTAGCGGATGACCGATTACCGGAGCGTCGCCGACGCGGTCGCGGCGGAGATCGCCAGCGGGCAGATCAAGCCGGGCCATCGCCTGCCGCCGCAGCGCGCCTTCGCCTACGAGCGCGGCATCGCGGTCTCGACGGCGAGCCGCGTCTACGCCGAGCTGGCCCGGCGCGGCCTCACCCTCGGCGAGGTCGGGCGCGGCACCTACGTCCGCTCGGACCTGAGCGCCCCGGTCCGGATGCAGCCGGAGCCGGCCCCGGGCGCGGTCGACCTCCAGCGCACCCATTCCAACCTGCCGGAACAGGACGTCGTGCTGACCGAGGGGCTGGCCGCCCTCTCGCGGGCCGGCGCCACGGGCGCGGCCCTGAACCAGTACGGACCGGCGGGCACGCCCCGGGCGCGGGCCGTCGCCGCCCGCTTCCTCGCACGCGGCGATTTCGCCCCCGATCCCGACGGCGTCCTGTTCACCGGGAACGGGCGGCAGGGCTTGGCTGCGGTCCTGGCGGCGCTGGCGCGGCCCGGGGACCGCATCGGCTGCGAGCCGCTGACCTATCCGGTGGTGAAGGGCATCGCCGCCCGCCTCGGGATCGCCCTCGTCCCGCTCGCCCTCGACGCGGAGGGCATCCGGCCCGACGCGATCCTGCAGGCGCATCGTGCCGCCCCCTTGAGCGGCCTCTACCTCCAGCCGACCCTTCAGAACCCCCTGGGCCTTACCATGGGGCCGCATCGCCGGTCCGAGATCGCGGCGGTGCTGGCCCAGACAGGCCTCGTCGCGATCGAGGACGCGGTCTACAGCTTCCTCTCGGATGCGGTGCCGCTGGCGGCCCGGGCGCCGGGCCGGACGATCGTGATCGACAGCCTGTCGAAGCGCGTCATGCCGGGGCTGACGGTCGGCCTGATTGCGTCGCCGCCCGATTGGACCGACCGCCTCTCGGCCTCCGTCCGCCAGGGCGGATGGGCCGCGACCGGGTTTCCGCTCGCCGCCGGAACCCACTGGATGGGCGACGGCTCCGCCGCGCGGCTCGCCGTGGTCAAGCGCGCGGACGCGGTCGCGCGGCAGAACCTGGCCCGCGATTGCCTGGGCGACCTGTCGATCGGCGGCGACCCCTGCGCCTATCATCTCTGGCTCGACCTGCCCGAGACCTGGCGCGCCGAGGCCTACGCGACGGCGGCCCTGCGGCAGGGCATCGCCATCACGCCGGCCTCGGCCTTCGCCATCGTCCCGGGGCATGCCCCGAACGCCGTGAGGCTCGCGCTCGCCGCGCCGCCGCGCGACGACCTGCGCCGCGCCCTCACGGCGCTGCGCCGCCTGGTCGACGTGCGCGACGACCAGATGATCGACGAGATGGGATAGCCTGGACCCGGAGCCGCGCGGCCCGTACGGCCTTGTCGCCACCGCATGGGGCGCCCATCATCGCGCCGGAACCACGCCCCGACGGCGCTAGGAGCCGACCTTTGAGCCTTCGACCCGAACTCCTGATGCTGAAGCCGATGCTCGCGAGCGTCGGCGAGGCGTTGACGCCCGCCTTCGACCTGCACCGGCTCGACGCCGCGACCGACCGCGACGCGTTCCTCGCCGAGGTCGGCCCGCGCATCCGCGGCCTCGCCGTCAACGCCCAGGCCGTGGTCGACGGGCCGCTGCTGGACCGGCTGCCCAACCTGGAGATCGTCGCCAATTTCGGGGTCGGCTACGACACCATCGATGCGGCCGAGGCCGGGCGGCGCGGCGTCGTCGTCACCAACACGCCGGACGTGCTCACCGACGAGGTCGCGGACCTGGCGATCGGCCTGCTGCTCGCCACGGTGCGGCAGATCCCGCAGGCGGACCGGTATCTGCGCGCCGGGCGCTGGCCGGAGAAGCCGTTCCCGCTCACGGCGTCGCTGCGCGGGCGCCGGATCGGCATCCTCGGGCTCGGGCGGATCGGGCGGGCGATCGCGAGGCGGCTCGAAGGCTTCGGCGTCGCGGTCGCCTATCACGGGCGGCGCCCGCAAGGCGACGTGCCCTACGCCTATCATCCGACCCTGGTCGGGCTGGCGCAGGCCGTCCACGTGCTGATGGTGGTGGCGCCGGGCGGCGCCGGCACGGACGGCCTAGTCGATGCCGCGGTGCTCGCCGCCCTCGGGCCGGAGGGCCTCCTGATCAACGTCGCCCGCGGCAGCGTGGTGGACGAGGCGGCGCTGGTCGCGGCGCTGGAGGCCGGCACGATCCACGCGGCCGGCCTTGACGTCTTCGCCGCCGAACCGCACGTGCCGGAGCGGCTCGTCGCCCTCGACCGGGTGGTGCTGCTGCCGCATGTCGGATCGGGCACGCACGAGACCCGCGCCGCCATGGGGCAACTCGTCGTCGACAACCTGATCTCGTGGTTCGAGGGCCGCGGGCCGCTCACGCCGGTGGCGGAGACGCCCTGGCCGGCAGCGGGCGCCCGGGCATGAATCCGGCCCGGAACACCGTCTGCCTGCGGCTGGCCGCCGGGGCCTGGCTCGCGCTGGTCGGCGCGGCCGCCGGGCAGGATGCTCCCGCCCCGTCCGCTCCTCCGGCCTCGCCTGCATCCGAGCCTCCGGCCGCGCCCGCACCCTTCGCGATCACCCTGCCCGAGGGGCGCGGCGGCGTGCCCGGCACCTGGGACCTCTCGCGCGACGGCACCAACCGGCGCTGCGTGATGACGCTGGCCTCCGAATCCGGCGAGGCCGGGCAGAAGGTGTACTTCCCGGCCGGGTGCCGGCGGTCGGTGCCGGTGGTGGGCGCGGTCGCCGGCTGGCTCTTCGCCGACGGCGTCGTCCGCCTCGTCGACCGCAACGTCCGCCCGGTGCTGGCCTTCGCCAAGCGGCCCGACCAGCGCAGCTACGTCGCTACCGCCGAGGCGGGCGAGAGCTACAGCCTGGTGCCCCTCGAGATCGCGGCGATGCGTGCGTCGAGCCCCCTCGACCCGATGGCAATCGCCGCGGCGCCGCCCGAGGCCGCGCCCGATCCGGTGCCGGCGCAAGCTCCGCGGTCGGCCCCGGGGCCCGGGGCGCCGGCGGGGATCTACGCGCTCGACCGCCTGCTCAACCGCGACGTCTGCCGCCTCGATCTCGGCGACGGGCCGGGTGCGCCGGTGCGCCTCCTCCCGGGCTGCCGCGACAGCGGGATCGAGGTGTTCGATCCGGCGACGTGGCGCACGAGCGAAGGCCGCATGACCCTGGTGGCCAAGCGCGGGCACGTGGTGAACCTCGTGCCCGCCGGCGACGGAACCTGGCGGCGCGACCCGGAGACCGGCGTCGCCTTCGTGCTCCGCCGGGTCGCGCCCTGAGGCTTGCCGCCGCCGGGCTCGTCCGCTGCTCGCGACGGGCCTTTACTTGGCAGCGTCCGCCTTGCCGGCATCGTCCTTCGGCTTCTCCTTGCCGAGGTAGATGTATTCCGGCGCCGCGCGGAGCTGGTCCTTGTCGGTGTTGATCATCGCCCGCAGCGCCTTGCCATCGACGCGCTGCAGATGCATCGCGCTCGGGTCGACCGCGACGTACTTGGTGCCGATCCCGAGGAAGCCGCCGACGCCGACGACCCAGGCCTTCACCTTGCCGTCGAAGCCGATCACCACGTCGGCGATCTCGCCGATGGTCTCGTTGGCGCCGTTGATGATGGTCTGGCCGACGAGCTTCGAGCTGACCATGTCGTCGGGCGACTGCGCGACGAAGGTCGGCCGCAGGTTGTCGGTGAAGGTCGCGGGCTGCCCCGGCACCGCCTCGACCGGCTTCATCGGCGCCGCCGACGCGTCGGGCTTCACCGGATCGGGCTTGACGACGTCGGGCTTGACGGAGTCGGGCTTGGGCGCATCCGGCGAGGCCGTCGCTGGCTTCTCGGGCGGCACGGCCTGGGTGCCCGGCGCGGCCGTGGTCGGGGACGACGTCTGCGCGAGCGCGAGGCTCGGTCCCAGGACGGTCGTGCCCAGGGTGAGGAGGACCGTTCCGGCAATCAGGCTGCGCATCGCGTCTCGTCTTTCCATCGTCGCCCCGAGCCCGATCCGGCCCGGGGTCTACAGTGAAGCTCCCCCGCAAAAGGCCCGCCGCATCAGAAGGTTCCACCGTGCCCGCATGGTGCGCCGGCTCCGGAAAACGCGAGGGGGCCGCCCTGGACCTCGCGGCCGCGTGCGCCATCTGGTCGTGGGCCGAGCCCGCGACCGCTCCGGAGGCCGTACCCGCCCATGACCCTGCTCCGCCGCGAAGCCCTCACCCTCCTCGGTGCGGCCATGAGTGCCGCCGCCGGCAGCGCCCACGCCCTCGATGCCGGGACGCGCGCCACCGCCTTCGCCTTCGACGGGCCGGAGGGCGGGGCGATGCCGCTGTCGGCCTATGCCGGGCGGCCGATCCTGGTGGTCAACACCGCCACCGCGTGCGGCTATGCCGGGCAGCTTACCGGGCTGCAGACGCTGTGGACGCGCTTCCAGGAACGCGCGCTGACGGTGATCGGCGTGCCCTCGCCCGATTTCGGCAACCAGGAGCCCCTCGATGGCGCCGCCATCGCCGAGGCCGCCCGCAAGAACCACGGCGTCACCTTCCCGCTCACCGCCAAGACGCGGGTGAAGATGCCGGGCGCCCACCCGTTCTACCAATGGGCGGCGCTGGAGAAGCCCGGCGAGACGCCGCGCTGGAACTTCCACAAGTATCTCGTGGCCCGCGACGGAACGCTGGCCGCCGCCTTCGCGACCCAGGTCGAGCCGACCGACCCGCGGGTGATCAGCGCGATCGCCGCGGCGCTCGACAAGGCTTGAGCGTCACGGCCTGAGGCTCACGCCGCCGGCGCCTTCTCCCGGTCGGCCCCGCGCGACACCTTCAGCAGCGCGTCGAGCTCGCGTCCTGCCGCCTCGATGCGCGCGGCCACGGTCGCGTCGGCGACGACGCCGTCCGCGATCTCGTCGCCGCCGGCATAGACCGAGGTCGGCGCGATGTGCGCGGAGAAGAACCCGAACAGCGGCCGGAGCGAGTGCTCGACCACCAGCGCATGGCGCAGGCCGCCCCCCGTGGCGGCGAGCGCCACCGGCATGCTGACGAGGGCCTCGGCGTCGACGAAATCGAACACGTGCTTGAACAGGCCGGAATAGGCGCCCTTGTAGACCGGCGTCCCGACGATCAGCGCGTCGGCCCCCTCGATCGCCGCGACCAGCGCCTCGGCCGCCGGCGGGAGGCCGTCGCGCGTGAGCGCGCCGAGGCCCGGCCCGGCATCGATCAGGTCGATCACGCTCAGGTCGATGCGGCGATGGCGGCCGAGCTGCGCGCCGATCGCCTCGACGAGCGTGCGGGTACGCGAGGGCCGGTTGATGCTCGCCGAGAACGCGACGACGCGGGGCAGGGGCACGGATGGAACCTCGGGACTCGCCGGAGCGCCCCGGCCCGTGGAGGCCGGCGGCGCGATCGGTCCGTTGTGACCGGTCCGGCGACGCTTGGGAACCACCGCGGGCCGCGACTCCGGCACCGTGTCAGGGCCTGTCCGTCCGCTCCCTGGGGGCCCCGACGGAAGACCCGAGGTCATGGCGTCGGTTCTTCGAGCGCGGGGGACGATCCGGCGGAGCGCCGGATCGGAGGCTGAGGACGGCGCCCACGAGACCGGGACCGGTCGGCCCGTGCTTCGGGCCGAAGCCGCGCAGCCGCCGGAACCGGACCGCGCGGGGGGGGCGAGCCGGTGCGCAGGGCGACGACCGCCTCGATGCGGTCGACATCCGATAAGGATCGCGACGTCGACCAGCGCCGGCCGCCACAGCCGCGGCGCGACCGCCCACGCGATGCCGAGCTTGCCCGCTCGGGCGGAGAACGGCTCCGGTCCGCCCGCCGCACGCTCCTTGGCCCGTGCCATCGGGGCGGTTCGTAGCGGGACGCCGAAGGCGACGTGCTTCGCGATCATCGTCACCGCGAGCGCCGCCGTCGTCGAGACCGGAACCAGCGGCATCGTTCCCCCGAGCGTCGCCCCAAGGCCGGAAGCGTTGCACGCGCCGGTTGGTATTTCCTGAACCGGCGCGGGCGCGCGGGCGGCGTTCCGTTCCGCAAATGCGAAAGCTTGACAGGCGGGGCGAAGTCCTCGCGATGGTGCCTCCCCGAAGCGTCGGAGACCCGTCCGCCCATGAACTCGCTCGTCCCGCGCCTGAACGGCTACGCGCCCTACGCCCTGTCGCTGCTGCGCGCGGTGACCGGCCTCGTGTTCCTGCAGCACGGCACGCAGAAGTTGCTCGGGCTTCCGCCGCGGACGATGCCGGCGCCCGAGCTGCTCTCGCTCGCCGGTGCCGCGGGCCTGCTCGAGCTGGTCGGCGGCACGCTGATCGTGCTCGGGCTGTTCACCCGGCCGGTCGCGTTCTTGCTGTCGGGCCAGATGGCGGTGGGCTACTTCCTCGTCCACGCACCGAAATCGCTGTTTCCGGCGGTGAACGGGGGCGATGCCGCGATCCTGTTCTGCTTCGTGTTCCTCTACCTCGTCTTCGCGGGCGCCGGCCCCTTGAGCGTGGACGCCGCCCGCGCCGGCCGCCGCTACTGAGCGAGGCCGTCGACCGGGTCGGCATCGATCCGCACCCGCAGGATCGCGTAGGGCGGCTCCTGCAGGTCGCGGCCGTGGTTGTACTCGGGCCGGCGGTTCACCTGGGCGGCCGAGATGTAGAGCCAGCGGTCGGCGGTGATCCAGAACGTGTCCGCCCAGATCAGCCGCGGATCGGAGGCGATCACGGTGATCGTCCCGTCGGGGTCGCGCCGCCCGACGGCGTTCTGCTCCTGCAGGCTGAGATAGACCCGGTCCTTGGAATCGGTGGTGAGGCCGCCGGTCATCCCCTTCTCGCCGAGGTCCTTCACGGTCGCGGCCACCTCGGCATCCGAAACCTTCGGGTCGAGCAGGCCCGCCGTCTCGACCGAATACAGCCGGCGCGCCATCAGCGGCGCGTAGTACAGGCGGCTGCCGTCGGGGCTAAGCGCGATGCCGTTGGCGCCGCCCTTCAGGTGCTGCGGCGGGCCGTCGCCCTTGGTCTGCATCACCGGGCGCTCCTCGACGAACTTCACCACCCCCTTCTGCGACTTGGTGCTGGCATGCTCGGCCAGCCGCCGCGCCACCTGGCCGGTGGCGAGGTCGACGGCGAGGATCGCCCCGTCCTCCCCCTGGCCCTGGTCGGTGATGTAGGCGCGCTGGCGCCCAGGCCTGATCTCGACGCGCAGGTCGTTCAGCGACGAGGTCGGCACGATGCCGGCCTCGAGCGGGATCATGCGGACGATGCGGTTCGTCGCCAGGTCCATCTGGACGAGCTTCGCCCCGCCCGGCACCGGCGCGCCCTTGCCCTCGGGCAGGCCGGAATCGAGCAGCCACAGGCTGTCGTCGGGGGCGAAGACGCCGTTCGGAACGTGGAAGAACGTCGCCTGCGGCCGGCCCGCGTCGGGGGTGTTGGTGGCTTGGTCGGGATAGGGCTTCACCGAGCCGTCGGGCAGCACCTCGCCGATGGTGACCGTCTCCTTGCCGGTGAAGCGCGGCATCATCACGAAGACGCGGCCCCCGTGCGAGATCGCCAGGCCCGTCGGCGTCGAGGGCGCGTGCGCGGCGAGCGCCAGCTCCATCCGCGGCGCGGTCCGGCTCGCCACCGCGGTGCCGCCCGGCGCGGGCGAGCCCGTCTCGGCCGCGGCCGCGGGCAGGGCGAGGGCGGCGAGGCCGCCGGCGAGGAGGTGGCGTCGGACGAGGGGCATGGAGCTTACCGTTTCAGCCGCGAGGCGCGACGCGCAGGTCGATGGCGAGGATGGCGTGGCCGGCGGCGACGAACAGCCGCCGCCCGTCCGATCCGCCGAAGGCGAGGTTCGCGGCCGGCGTCGGCGTGGCGATGCGGCCGAGCGGCGTGCCGTCGGGAGCGAAGATGCGGATGCCGTCGCCGCAGGCGGCGTAGACCCGCCCGGCGCCGTCAACCTTCAGGCCGTCGGGCACGCCGGCCTCGATCGGCGCGAAGGTCCGCGGCGGCCCGAGCCGGCCGTCCGCGCCGACGGAGAACGCCATCACGGCCCGGCCGGCCTCGGGGTTGAGCGACGCGCCGGATTCGCTGACGTAGAGGGTGCGCCCGTCGGGTGCGAAGGCGAGGCCGTTCGGCTGGTCGAGGGCGTCGGTCATCGCCTCGACCTTGGCCGCCGGCGTGCCCGGCGCGGTGACCCGGTAGACGCGGCGCGCACCCTGCTCGGGCTCGGCCAGGATGCCCTCCTCGGGCTGGGTGATGCCGAAGACCGGGTCGGTGAACCACACCGCCCCGTCGGCGGCGACCACCGCGTCGTTGGGCGAGTTTAAGCGTCTGCCGGCGAAGGCGTCCGCTAGCACGATCTTCGTCCCGTCCGGCTCGCGCCGCACCACCCGCCGGGTGCGGTGCTCGCAGGTAATCAGCCGCCCCTGCCCGTCGAGCGTGTTGCCGTTGCCGTTCTCGGAGGGGTCGAACAGGGTTTTCACCGACCGGTCGTCGGCGAGCACGCGGATGCGGTTGGCCTTGGTGTCGCTGAACACCAGCCCGCCGAGCCCGGGTGCCCAGCACGGCCCCTCGCACCAGCGCCCGTCGTCGAACAGCGTCCGGATCGGGGCGGCGGGATCGATCAGGGCGTCGAGCCGCGGATCGTCGACCCGCACCACCGCGCCCGCTGCCCGCACCGTCGAGGCCGCGAGCAGGCCGAGGCCGGCCGCGAGGACGACGCGTCTGTGAAGGTTCGGCATGGCATTCCAAGGACCCGAGCCCATCACCCGGGACCGGGTGAACGCCCAAGGCCCGCAAGCGATCCCGGATCCGATCCGCGCCCGCATCCGGGACCGACGCGTGCCGCGCGGACCTTCGGAATGCGTGGGGATCCTCGGGCTGGCGGTCGTGCGCATTCGGCATGGCCGACGGCCGAGAACCGCTGGCATATCCGACTATCCTCCCATAAGCACCTCCCTGCGGGCAGGTGTCGGAATGGATTCCTGTGGCGAATCGGTCCCACCCCGCTCGCCTCCGCGAAGGTCGCGGACGGCCGCGGAGCACGACCGCGCCGCGCATGGATCGAGATCGAACGGGCGGGACGCACATGGCCCTCGAAGGATCCCACCCGCATCCGCCGATCGGGAGCGGCCTTCTGCGGCCCCGGGTCGTGGCCGTCGCGGTGCAGAAGGGCGGCGACGGCAAGACGACGCTCGCAGCCTCGTTGGCCGTCGCCGCGGCGGAGGCGGGCGAGCGCGTGATCGCCCTCGACCTCGATCCGCAGGGCTCTCTCGCGTCCTGGGGGGCGATGCGCGCGACGGGCTCGGTCGCGGTCGACCGCATCCAGCCCTGGGAGATCGGGCAGCTCGACGACGTCCTCGTTCAAGCCGCCGACGACGGCGCGACGCTCGCCGTCGTCGATACCGCGGGCGCCATGGCCGGGGTCGCCCACGCCTTGCGGATCGCCGACCTGGTCTTGATGCCGGTGCGTCCCTCCCGCCTCGATCTCATCGCGGCCGGGCCTACGCTGCAGGCCCTGGTCGGCCTGGGGATGCGGCGGAAGCTGGCCTTCGTGCTGAACCAATGCCCGCCGCCGCCATCGCCGCGGACGGAGGCCTATGCCGCGCAGATGCGGACGCTCGGCGTGCTCGCCGAGCCGAGCATCATCCAGCGGGTCGACCACCAGGATGCCCTGGCTATGGGCCTCGGCGTCACCGAGCGCACCCCGGGGGGCCAGGCCGCCGCCGAGATCCGCGCGCTCTGCGCGTGGATCGACGCGAAGATGGGGCATCCGGTGCCGGCAGCCTGACCCCGTGCCCCGCCGCGCGCGCGGCGGTCAGCCCCGTCCGAGCGCCGACAGGATGCGCGCCCACGAGCGCGTGCCCTTGTGGAAGCTGCGCAGGTCGTACTTCTCGTTCGGCGAGTGGATGCGGTCGTCGTCGAGGCCGAAGCCGATAAGCAGGGTGTTGCGGTCGAGCAGGCGCTTGAAGTCGCCGACGATCGGGATCGAGCCGCCGGCGCCCACCGTCACCGCGGGCACGCCCCACTCGTCGGCGAGCGCGGCGCGGGCGGTCTCGAGCTCCGGCATGTCGAAGGGCAGGCTGATCGCGCGCGAGCCCTTGTAGCAGATCACGTTCACCGAGCAGTCGGCCGGGATGCGCTGGCGCACGAACGCCTCGAAGGTCTCGGCGAGTCTCTGCGGGTCCTGGTCGTCCACGAGGCGGAACGAGACCTTGGCGCTTGCCTTGCCGGCGATCACCGTCTTGGTGCCGTCGCCGGTGTAGCCGCCGATGATGCCGTTGACGTCGCAGGCCGGCCGGGACTGCACCAGCTCGATCAGCAGCCGGCCGCGCTCGCCGGCCGGCTCCGACAGGCCGATCGGGCCGAGGAACTTCTCGGGCGTGAAGTCGAGGCCGCGCCACTGCTCCAGCACCTCGGGCGGGCGCTCGTGCACCCCGTCGTAGAAGCCCGGCAGCGTCACCCGGCCGTCGGCGTCGTGCAGGTCGGCGAGGATCCGCGACAGCACGTGGATCGGGTTGCGCGCGGCGCCCCCGAAGAAGCCCGAATGCAGGTCGCGGTCGGCGCAGGTCACCTCGACCTCGAAGTACGCGAGCCCGCGCAGGGACGAGGTGATCGCCGGCGTCGTCGGGTTCCACATGGAGGTGTCGCAGACCAGCACGACGTCGGCGCCGAGCCGGTCCTTGTTCTGCGCCACCCATTCGGGCAGCCCCTGCGAGCCGTTCTCCTCGGCGCCCTCGATCAGGATCGTGACCGCGCAGGGCAGCTCGGCGTTCATCGCCAGATGCGCCCGGCAGGCCTCGACGAAGGTCATCACCTGGCCCTTGTCGTCCGAGGCGCCGCGGGCGACGATGGTCTTGTTGCCCTTGGCGTCGGTGGCGATCCGCGGCTCGAACGGCGGCGTCTCCCACAAGGCCAGCGGATCGACCGGCTGCACGTCGTAGTGCCCGTAGAACAGCACGTGCGGCGCCCCCGGCTTCGGCTTGTGCGCCAGCACCACCGGATGGAGCGAGGTCTCCTCCACCGAGGTCTCGAACCCGAGCGCCGTCAGGTCCGCGGCGAGCCAGGCCGCCGCCTCGCGGCACGGGCCGGCATAGGCTGGATCGGTGGAGATCGACGGGATCCGCAGGAAGGCGAACAGGCGCTCCAGGGCGTTGTCGAGATCCTTGTCGATGTCGTTGAGGACGGAATCGAGGGCGGCCATCGGGGCTCCTGGGACGGTTCGGCTGTCCGGCCCAGGGTTAGCCGAGGCGTGCGCAAACGGAAACCGTTTCGCCCGCAGCGCGATCGCCCGCCCCGGGGAACAGCCGCAGATTGGAACCGTTATCGGGAGGAACGGCGGCCGTCGCGCAGCCTGGCCGGACGCAAGTCCTGCGACACGTCCCGCGACCCGTCGCGAGACCGGGCGGTGCCCGACGTCGGTCGCCCTCCCCCGCGCGGTTCGTGCGGAAACCCCTTTTTCTTGGAACGCCCCATGCTCATCGAAAGCGGCTCGCCCGTCGCGGCGGACAACCGGATCGGCATCCGCCTCACCATCAACGGCCAGCCGCGCGAGCTTCAGGTCGCGCCCTGGACCACCCTGCTCGACCTGCTGCGCGAGCACCTCGACCTCACCGGCACCAAGAAGGGCTGCGACCACGGCCAGTGCGGCGCCTGCACGGTGCTGGTCGACGGCACGCGGGTGAATTCCTGCCTGGCGCTGGCGGTGATGAAGGACGGGGCCGAGATCACCACCGTCGAGGGCCTCGCCGGCATCGCCAACGCGGGCGCCGGCTCGAACGGGCTCCACCCGATCCAGGAGGCCTTCATCGAGCACGACGCGTTCCAGTGCGGCTACTGCACGCCCGGCCAGCTCTGCTCCTCGGTCGGCCTGATGAACGAGGGCCACGCCCACTCGCGCGACGAGATCCGCGAGGCGATGAGCGGCAACATCTGCCGCTGCGGCGCCTACACCAACATCGTCGACGCGATCGAGGACGTGATGCAGGGGGAAGCCCGATGAACCGCTTCGACTACGTCCGCGCCGACACCGTGGCCGAGGCGGTCCAGGCCTTCGCCGCCGCGCCCGGGGCCCGCTTCATCGCGGGCGGCACCAACCTGATCGACCTGATGAAGTACGACGTCGAGCGGCCCGGCCGCCTCGTCGACATCACCCGCCTGCCGCTCGGCGAGATCGTCGAGCACGACGGCGGCCTGCGCCTCGGCGCGCTGGCGACGAACGCCACCGTCGCCTACGACGCGCGCGTCCGCGCCCGCTACCCGCTGCTGTCGAACGCGATCCTGGCCGGCGCTTCGGCGCAGCTGCGCAACGCCGCCTCGACCGGCGGCAACCTGCTCCAGCGCACCCGCTGCTATTATTTCTACGACACGTCCACGCCGTGCAACAAACGCCAGCCCGGTTCCGGCTGCCAGGCGATCGGCGGCGTTACCCGCATCCACGCGATCTTCGGCACCAGCCCGAGCTGCATCGCGACGCACCCTTCCGACATGTGCGTGGCGCTGGCCGCGCTGGAGGCGGTGGTGCAGGTGAGCGGGCCGGACGGCGACCGGGCGATTCCCTTCTCCGAGTTCCACCGCCTGCCGGGCGACGCCCCGGAGCAGGACACCACGCTGAAGCCCGGCGAGATCGTCGTGGCGGTCGACCTGCCCGAGCGCGATTTCGGCCAGCACGTCACCTACCTGAAGCTGCGCGACCGGCTCTCCTACGCCTTCGCGCTGGTCTCGGTCGCCGCCGCCCTCGAGCTCGACGGCGACACGGTTCGGACCGCCCGCCTCGCGCTCGGCGGCGTCGCCCACAAGCCCTGGCGCAACCGCGAGGCCGAGGCGCTGCTGCAGGACAAGCCCGCCACCCGCGAGAGCTTCCAGGCGGCGGCCGACCTGATCGTGGCCGAGGCCCAGCCGCAGGCGGGCAACGCCTTCAAGGTCGAGCTGGCGCGGCGCGCCATCGTGCGCGGCCTGGAGCAGGCCGCCGCCGGCACGCCGCAATCGATCACCGACAAGCGCATCCAGTGAGCCCCCGATGACCCAGACCTTCTCCTCCACCGGCCGGGACACGTTCGTCGGCAGCGCCCGCAGCCGCGTCGACGGCCCCGCCAAGGTGACGGGCCTCGCCAAGTACGCGGGCGAGTTCGCCGCCCCCGACCTGCTGCACGGCTACGTGGTGTCGAGTGGCATCGCCAAGGGCCGGATCAGGACCATCGACACCGGCAAGGCCGAAGCCGTGCCCGGCGTCGTCAAGGTGCTGACCCACGAGAACCGCACCCGCACCGCCTGGCTCGACTACAATTACCAGGATCAGGTCGCGCCCCCCGGCTCGCCCTTCCGCGCCCTGTACGACGACAAGATCCACTACAGCGGCCAGCCGATCGCCCTGGTGCTGGCCGAGGATTTCGAGACGGCCCGCCACGCCGCGGCGCTGGTGGCGGTCGACTACGAGGTCGAGGAGCCGCTGACGGATCTCGAAGCCGCCAACGCCTTCGCCTACGAGCCGCCGATGCGGCGCAACGGCATCAAGCCGCCGCCCAAGCCCTGGGGCGACGCGGATGCGGCGTTCGACGCCTCGGCGATCCAGCTCAAGCAGGAGTATCGCCTCGCCACCGAGCATCACAACCCGATGGAGCCCCACGCCTCGACTGTGATCTTCGAGGGCGACGGCAAGTACACGGTCTACGACAAGGTCCAGGGCGTCTCGAACAGCCATGCCTACCTCGCGAAGGTGTTCGGTATCGCCAAGGACGACCTGCGGGTGCTCAACCCCTATCTCGGCGGCGGCTTCGGCTCGGGCCTGCGCCCGCAATACCAGCTCTTCCTGGCGATGCTGGCCGCGCGCGACCTCGAGCGCTCGGTGCGCGTGGTGCTGACCCGCGACCAGATGTGGAGCATCACCTACCGGCCGGAGGCGCTGCAGACCATCAGCCTCGGGGCCGAGCGCGACGGCACGCTCCTGGCGCTGCGCCACGACGCGGTCGGCGCGACCTCGACCTTCGAGGACTACCAGGAGGTGGTCGTGAACTGGTCGGGCGTGATGTACCGCTGCGACAACGTCCTCTTGACCTACAAGATCGCCAAGCTTGACACCTACACACCCGGCGACATGCGCGCGCCCGGCGCCGTCACCGGCGTCTTCGCGATCGAGACCGCGATGGACGAGCTTGCCTACGCGAGCGGCCTCGACCCGATCCAGCTCCGCCTGAAGAACTTCACCGAGGCCGACGCCACCGCCGAGAACAAGCCCTTCGGCTCGAAGGCGCTGAAGAGCTGCTTCTCGGAGGGCGCCGCGCGCTTCGGCTGGGACCGGCGCAACCCGGAGCCGCGCTCGATGCGCGAGGGCCGCGAGCTCGTCGGCTGGGGCATGGCCTCGGGCGTCTGGGAATCGATGATGATGCAGACGAGCGCCCGCGCCATCCTCACCCCCGACGGCAAGCTCGAGGTCGGCAACTCGACCGGCGACATCGGCACCGGCACCTACACGATCCTCACCCAGATCGCCGCCGACACCCTCGGCCTGACGATGGAGGACGTGACGACGAAGCTCGGCGACACCGCGCTGCCCGAGGCGCCGGTGGCGGGCGGCTCCTGGACCGCGGCCTCGTCCGGCACCGCCGTGATGAAGGCCTGCCGCGACGTCGGCGAGCAGGTGTTCAAGCTCGCCCGGCAGATGGAGGATTCGCCGCTGGCCAACGTCGACTTCGAGCGCGTCGCCTTCGCCGACGGGCGCATCGCGGTGGCGGGCGACCCCGCGCGCAGCGTCGCCCTGGTCGACGTGCTGCGGGCGGCCGGCGTCGACAAGGTCGAGGCCACGGCCAACGCCGCCCCCGACAAGGACTTCAACGCCAAGTACGAGGCCTACACCCACTCGGCGATCTTCGTGGAGGTGAAGGTGGACGAAGAGCTGGGCCAGGTCCGCGTCACCCGCGTCGTCTCGGCGATCGCGGCCGGAAAGGTGCTGAATCCCAAGACCGCGCGCAGCCAGATCCTCGGCGGCGTGGTGATGGGCATCGGCTCGGCGCTGGAGGAGGAGTCGATGATGGACGACCGCATCGGCCGCTTCATGAACCACAATCTCGGCGAGTATCACGTGCCGGTGAACGCCGACATCCACGACATCGACGTGATCTTCGTCGACGAGGAGGACAAGGCGAACCCGCTCGGCGTGAAGGGGCTCGGCGAGATCGGCATCGTCGGCACCGCGGCGGCGGTGGCCAACGCCGTGTTCCACGCCACCGGCAAGCGCATCCGCAACCTGCCGATCACGGTCGACAAGATCCTGGGCTAGCGGACCCGGCCCGAGCGACGTCCGCTCGGCGACGGTACGGTCGAGACGGCCTCGGCCGCGGCACCCGCCGCGGCCGAGGCCGTTCGCCTGCGAGGAGATCGCGACGGGCCCCGGGCGCCCGTCCGAAGCCGGCGGCCCGGATGCGGGCCGTCGCCGCGGTCCCGAATGTGCTACGGCGCCCGCTCCGAATCCTCGGGCCGTGCGGTCGTCATGAACCTCCTCCTCGTCTTCGTCGGTGCCGGGATCGGCGGCGTGGCGCGCTACGGCGTCAGCACCGCGTCCCTGCGGCTCGGGTCGGGCTTTCCCTACGGCACCATGGCGATCAACATCGTCGGCTCGGTGCTGATGGGCCTGTTCACCGGCTGGTTCGCCCTGCGGGGCGGCGGGCAGCCGCTGCGGCTGTTCATCGCCACCGGCGTGCTCGGCGGCTTCACCACCTTCTCGTCCTATTCGCTTGAGGCCGTGATGCTGCTGGAGCGCGGCCAGGCCGGCGCGGCGGCGATCTACATCGTCGGCTCGGTCGTGCTCGGCCTCGCCGGCCTGTTCGCCGGGCTGCTGCTGATGCGCGCGATCCTGTGACGGGCCCGGCGTGATGATGGCCTTGATGCAGTCCTGGCGCTTCTGGGCGCTGCTCTCGGCGGCCTTCGCCGCGCTCACCGCGATCCTGGCCAAGGTCGGCGTCGCCGGCGTGCCGTCGGACGTCGCCACCCTCGTCCGCACGGTGGTGATCCTCGGCCTCACGGCGGCGATCGTGGCCGTCACCGGCCAGGCGGCCGACCTCGCGCGGATCCCGGGGCGGAGCGCGGTCTTCCTCGTCCTGTCGGGACTCGCCACCGGCGCCTCGTGGCTCTGCTACTTCCGCGCCCTGTCCCTGGGCGATGCCGCCCGCGTCGCCCCGATCGACAAGCTCAGCGTCGTGCTGGTGGCGATCTTCGGCGTGGTCTTGCTCGGCGAGACGCTGAGCCCGACCAACTGGCTCGGCGTGGTGCTGATCGCCGCCGGCGCCGTGCTGGTCGCGATCGGTGCATGACGGCCGCGGCGTACCATGGAATCGTTTCAACTATAAACTTCGATATCGCACGACGAAGATTGAAATTACAACGTTTCCAATATTGTCGACGTCGCTTGATTGTCGATTTCCATCCCTGCTAGACCACTCTTCGGCGATGTACTTCCGCCTTGCTCTCAAGGTGGCGTGCTCGCCGAACGCTGGAGGCCGGAATGGGACGGGTGATGGACCTGATCGATGCCTGCGTGACGGTGGCGTGGTGGGACGGCTCGTGCCTCGGCCTGCGCCTGCACCGCCTGCCGGACCTGATCGACCACGTCGCGGCGGGCCCGCAGCCGAAGCGGGCGCGCCGCCTCGGAGGCCGCCGATGATCGCCGAATCGAATCGGTGCCGCTGCGACGAGTCCCGCGGGCAGGCGGCGGTCGAGCAGGCGCTGACGCGGGCGTTCTGGCACGCCCTCGATGGTCAGGGCCTGTCGGTGATGGCCGCCCTCGAAGCCGCGTCGCGCACCATCGGCGTGCTCTACGGCCAGATCGCCGCGGCGCACGGCGCCGGCACGACTTGCACCTGCGGCTGGGTGCCCGACCCGGACACCGACCTGATCGTGCTGGAAGCGCATCTCGCCGCCGCCCTGCTTCAGCCGCGTGCGCCGGACCTCGCCCGGATGGAGGCCGCCGGCAGCGCCTGACGGCCCGACCCGCCCGGGCGCACGGCGCCCGCCGGCCTTCCCCCGGGGAAGCCGGGCGGGCGGACGTTACGGTTCGCTTAACCCACCCGCGCGATCATCGCCCCCTGACGCGAGGTCGGAGCTCGGGCGATGGATGCATTCTACCACGGCCTCGAAACGTCGCTGCTGGCCTTCGGCTTCGCCCTGAGCGTCGCCGCCTTCGCGCTGCTCGCGAGCCCTCCCGCGCCAGCCGGCTCGATCACGCTGCCGATGCTCACGGTCGACGTCCCGCAGAACGCCCGCTGATCCGGCTGCGTCGCGGCTCCCGCGTGACACGACGAAGACGTGGGACAGACGTGGTCATGCGTCCGGGACGGCATGGACATGCCGGATTCAAGGGAGACCATCGCGCAGCCTTGCGCTATCAGCCGGGACAGCCCTGATCGGCCTGCGACTACGCGGCGGTGTCACCGACGGCCCTGAGCGGATACCTTCCGGTCGCGGTCCCGGCGCACGACTCGCGTCGATCGCCGCACCGCGTCACCGTCGTCATCGAGCAAGCCGGCTGTCCGACATGATCCCTGAGCCCGCCCTGGCAAACTCCTCGCCCCTCGAGCGCGACGCGCACCTCGTCTCGACCGACCACAAGGTCGCGCCGGGAGAGATCGCGGCCGGCGTGGTGATCGGCCGGGCCTCGGAATATTTCGACTTCTTCGTCTACGGCATCGCCTCGGTGCTGGTGTTCCCGAAGGTGTTCTTCTCGTTCGAGCCGGATGCGCTCACGGCCACGCTGTACTCCTTCGCGGTGTTCTCCCTCGCCTTCATCGCCCGGCCGATCGGCTCGGTGATCTTCATGGCCGTCGACCGACGGCACGGCCGCGGCGTCAAGCTGACGATCGCGCTGTTCATGCTCGGCGGCGCCACCGCGGCGGTGAGCTTCCTGCCGAGCTACGCCAGCATCGGCCACGCCTCGATCTGGCTGCTGGCCGGCCTGCGCATCCTCCAGGGCCTCGCGCTCGGCGGCGCCTGGGACGGGCTCGCCTCGCTCCTGGCGCTGAACGCCCCGCGCGAGCGCCGCGGCTGGTTCGCGATGATCCCCCAGCTCGGCGCGCCCCTGGGCTTTATCGTCGCCAGCGCCCTGTTCTCGTTCTTCCTCGTCAACCTCGATTCGGCCGACTTCCTCGATTGGGGCTGGCGCTTCCCGTTCTACTGCGCCTTCACCATCAACGTCGTGGCGCTGTTCGCCCGCCTGCGGCTGGTGGCGACCGACGAGTTCGTCCGCCTGATGGAGAAGGGCCGGCTCGAGCCGGTGCCGGTGATCGAGGTGGTGCGCCACCATGCGGTGGACGTGTGGATCGGTGCCTTCGTGCCGCTGGCCGCCTTCGCGCTGTTCCACCTCGTGACGATCTTCCCGATCAGCTGGCTGACCCTGTTCACCGATCGCTCGCCCGGCGAGTTCCTGATCGTGCAGTGCTCGGGCGCCATCGTCTGCGCCGGCGCGGTCGCGGCCTCCGGGCTGATCGCCGACCAGATCGGCCGCCGCAACGCGCTGCTGCTCAGCTCCGGCCTGATCGCCGTCTTCGCCCTCGGCAGCATCATCGCGCCCCTGGTGTTCGGCGACAGCGCGATCGGCCAGACCATGTACGTCACCATCGGCTTCATGCTGATGGGCCTCGCCTACGGCCAGACCGCCGGCGCGGTGACGGCGCGGCTCGGCGCGCGCTACCGCTACACCGGCGCGGCGCTGACCTCGGATCTAGCGTGGCTGTTCGGCGCAGGCTTCGCCCCGCTGGTCGTCCTCTGGCTCTCGTCCCGCTACGGGCTGTGGATGGTCGGCCTCTACCTGCTCTCGGGTGCGGCGGCATCGCTCCTTGCCCTCACCCTCGACCGTTCCGAGATGCGTCAGATGTAGTCGGGAGGCCCGCGTCGTCCCTCACCCCGTTCCGATACATGTTCGCGCCGAACGGCCCCAGGGCCCGCCGGCCAGGCAAACCGAGTTGATCGCCGTGGCACGCTCCGCCTCACCTTCCCGTCCCCCGGCCCGCACGGCCGCCCGGCTCCTGCGCGGCCTCTGCGCCGTGTCGCTCTCCGGGCTGCTCGCCGGCTGCAACCTCGTGGTGATGCAGCCCTCGGGCGACGTCGCCCTGCAGCAGCGGAACCTCGTCCTTGCCTCGGTCGGGCTGATGCTGCTGATCGTGCTCCCGGTGATCGCGCTGACGCTGATCTTCGCCTGGCGCTACCGGGCGACCAACGAGTCGGCCCCCTACGATCCGGACTGGCACCACTCGACCCAGCTCGAGGTGGTGATCTGGACGGCGCCGCTGCTGATCATCATCGCGCTCGGCGCGCTCACCTGGATCAGCACCCACACCCTCGACCCGTTCCGGGCGCTCCGGCGGATCGACTCCGCCCGCCCCGTGGCGGCCGGCGTAAAGCCGCTCGCCGTCGAGGTCGTCGCCCTCGATTGGAAGTGGCTGTTCTTCTACCCGGAATACGGGATCGCCACCGTCAACGAGCTCGCCGCCCCCGTCGACCGGCCGATCGACTTCAAGATCACCGCCTCCTCGGTGATGAACGCCTTCTACGTCCCCGCGCTGGCCGGGATGATCTACGCGATGCCCGGCATGCAGACGCAGCTCCACGCGGTGATCAACAAGCCGGGCGAGTATGCCGGCTTGTCCTCACACTACAGCGGCACCGGCTTCTCGCGGATGACGTTCAAGTTCCACGGCCTTGACGATGCCGGGTTCGACGCCTGGGTCGCCAAGGCGAAGGCGCAGGGCTCCGACCTCACCCGCGAGGACTATCTCAAGCTCGAGAAGCCGAGCGAGGCCGAGCCGGTGAAGTATTACAAGTCCGTCGCCGACGGGCTGTTCGACACCATCGTCAACATGTGCGCCGTGCCGGGCAAGATGTGCATGAGCGAGATGATGACCATCGACGCCAAGGGCGGCGCCGGCAAGGACTCCACCGAGAACCGCGAGCGCCTCCGCTACGACAACCGCCACATCGAGCAGGGCGACGAGGCGCCGGGTGCCACAGCACCCGCGTCCGGCCGCACCCCGCACGGCCAGGAGCAGCCGCAGGGCATGAAGCCCGACGGCAACAACCCGCACGTCCACGAAAACGGAACGAAACCCGAGAACCAGATGCCGGCGCCGGAGCGGGACTCGGTCGCCCCGTCGCAGCTCAACAACAAGTAGGACCGGCGCCCCGCCGCCGAACCACCCTCAACGGATCGAACCCATGTTCTCCAATCCGGATCTCCAGAAGCTCGTCTTCGGACGGCTCTCGCTGGAAGACATCCCCTACCACGAGCCGATCCTTCAGGTGACCTTCGCCATGGTGGCGCTGGGTGGCCTCGTCGTGCTCGGCGCGATCACCTACTACCGCTTCTGGGGCCCGCTCTGGCGGGACTGGCTGACCTCGGTCGACCACAAGAAGATTGGCGTGATGTACATCGTGCTGGCCTTCGTCATGCTGCTGCGCGGCTTCGCCGACGCGCTGATGATGCGCGCCCAGCAGGCGGTCGCGTTCGGCGCCAACGAGGGCTACCTGCCGCCGCACCACTACGACCAGATTTTCACGGCGCACGGCGTGATCATGATCTTCTTCGTGGCGATGCCGTTCGTCACCGGCCTGATGAACTACGTCGTGCCGCTGCAGATCGGCGCCCGCGACGTGGCCTTCCCGTTCCTCAACAACTTTAGCTTCTGGATGACGGTC
The DNA here is from genome assembly GCF_022829745.1 of Methylobacterium sp. E-016. Lineage (NCBI taxonomy): Bacteria > Pseudomonadati > Pseudomonadota > Alphaproteobacteria > Hyphomicrobiales > Methylobacteriaceae > Methylobacterium > Methylobacterium sp. E-016. The sequence continues at coordinate 1,793 of NZ_JAKSYF010000079.1, read as the reverse complement.
TCGGGCGCCATGACGATCATGGCCTCGCTGTTCGTCGGCGAGTTTGCCCGCACCGGCTGGCTCGCTTATCCGCCGCTCTCAGGCGCGGACATGAGCCCGGGCGTCGGGGTCGATTACTACATCTGGGCGCTGCAGATCGCCGGCATCGGCACGCTGCTCTCGGGCATCAACCTGATCGCGACCATCGTGAAGATGCGCGCGCCGGGCATGACCATGATGAAGCTGCCGATCTTCGTCTGGACCTCGCTCTGCACCAACGTGCTGATCACGGCGGCCTTCCCGATCCTCACCGCCGTCCTCGCCCTGCTGTCGATGGACCGCTACGTCGGCACGCACTTCTTCACGAACGACCTCGGCGGCAACCCGATGATGTACTTCAACCTCATCTGGATCTGGGGCCACCCGGAGGTCTACATCCTCATCCTGCCGGCGTTCGGCATCTTCTCGGAGGTGACCTCGACCTTCTCCGGCAAGCGCCTGTTCGGCTACGCCTCGATGGTCTACGCGACCGTGGTCATCACCATCCTCTCGTACCTCGTCTGGCTGCACCACTTCTTCACGATGGGCTCCGGCGCCGACGTGAACTCGTTCTTCGGCATCACGACGATGATCATCTCGATCCCGACGGGCGCGAAGATCTTCAACTGGCTGTTCACGATGTATCGCGGCCGGATCCGGTTCGAGCTGCCGATGATGTGGACCGTGAGCTTCATGGTCACCTTCACCATCGGCGGCATGACCGGCGTGCTGCTCGCCGTGCCCCCGGCCGACTTCGTGCTGCACAACTCGCTGTTCCTGATCGCGCACTTCCACAACGTCATCATCGGCGGCGTGCTGTTCGGGAGCTTCGCCGGCGTGACCTACTGGTTCCCGAAGGCCTTCGGGTTCAAGCTGGACCCGTTCTGGGGGAAGATGTCGTTCTGGTTCTGGACGGTGGGGTTCTACTTCGCCTTCATGCCGCTCTACGTCCTCGGCCTGATGGGCGTGACGCGCCGCGCCAACCACTTCGACGATCCGTCGCTGCAGATCTGGTTCGTGATCGCCGCCTTCGGCGCGGTGCTGATCCTGCTCGGCATCCTGTCGATGATCGTCCAGTTCGTGGTCTCGATCCGCAACCGCGAGGCGCTGCGCGACCTCACGGGCGATCCCTGGAACGGCCGCACCCTCGAGTGGTCGACCGCCTCGCCGCCGCCGGACTACAACTTCGCCTTCACCCCGGTCATCCACGATCTCGACGCGTGGTCCGACATGAAGAAGCGCGGCTACGAGCGCCCGCTCAAGGGCTACAAGCCGATCCACATGCCGAAGAACACCGCCACCGGCGTGATCCTCGGCGTGGTCTCGATCGGCTTCTCGTTCGCGATGATCTGGTACATCTGGTGGCTCGCGGCCGCGACCTTCGCGACGATGTTCCTCGTCACCGTGATCCATACCTTCAACTACAACCGCGAGTTCTACATCCCCGCCGCCGACGTGGTGCGGGCCGAGGGGCAGCGGACGAGCGTGATGGCGGGACGGGCCTGAGCCGATGATGCACACCGACACGGCCCCGCCGGGCACCGAGGCTCCGACCTTCTACCTCGACGAGGACCACGCCCACGAGTCGAGCACCATGCTCGGCTTCTGGATGTACCTGATGAGCGATTGCCTCATCTTCGCGGTGCTGTTCGCCACCTACGGGGTTCTCGGCCGCAACTACGCGGCCGGGCCCTCGCCGCGCGACCTGTTCGAGCTGCCGCTGGTGGCGCTCAACACCTCCATGCTGCTCCTGTCCTCCATCACCTACGGCTTCG